>JBDSSU010000510.1:0-3765 GCA_039928635.1 Opitutaceae bacterium
CGCACTGGATCGAAACAACCTTCCGGCGGCGCAAAAGATCCAGGGCGACGTTGCGCGCCGTGGTGAATAGAAATGCTTTTGCGTAGCTGATTCGCCCCGTGCTCCTCGCCCGGATCAGTCGGACGTAGGCCTCTTGCACGAGGTCATCAATATCGAATACCGAGGGAAACAGATTCCCCAAATAAGAGCGGAGTGACCGCTCGTGCGGCTGCACTTCCTCAGCAAACCAGCGGTTATGCGATGGGGCGGCGCACATGAAGGGGAACGCGGTAATCACGGCCGCGAGTTCAGCGAGTCAACGGGATTCACCCGGGAGCGAGGACATCGTGGAATACAAATCGCGGCTGAATTGTGAGTCCGCAGGATGTCCATGGCCACCCCCGCCGGCCCCTCGACGAGTTTCTTGCAGAGCTGTATGAGCGCCGTCGGAACATGGACGTGCAAGGAAAGCTGACGCGCGCAGTCAGGACCTTGTTGCTCTGTGGCGCTTGGAGGGGTCTAGCCGCGCTGCCAGTTGACCGGTTCGCCCATGGCCTGCGGCCCGACATTCCCGAAGGAGATGAAAGCGTTGATTGCCCGCAGCGCTTCCAATCGCCACGCGCCCGCCGAAGAGCGCGTCCGTGGTTTATTTTCCCTGCTTCAATCCGGCATCATTTACCTCGGTGCGTCCACGGCCCTGGTGCAACGGCTTGAAGGCCACTTCGCGTGGCAAGCTTGCCGGACACCCCAATTTGATCGACCGGTGGCCGTGAAGAGAAACACGTGGTCGACGGCGCCGTTTTTTGTCTCGTTCCGGTACAACGGCCGTCTGCCCCGGGGCGGATTGCCCATCTCCGTTGGGTTATGCGCCATGCGGGCCAGTCGCGGGCAACAGATGCCCGCTCGGGAATGAGCGGCGATCACTCTGGCGAGAAACAAGCCGAGGCACGACGGGCGAGGCGATCTCGCTTCGCGAACTTCCGACGGAACGAATTTGTTCCGTCTTGGTGCAAAACCGTGGCAGCGCTGGGAAAATCCCGCACGCTCCCGGAAATTTTCCCGGGCTGGGGGATCGGGGACGTTCCCCGCGATGAAAGATGCGGGCGGAGTTGCACTGTGCTCGACGGGGGCTTTGGTCCGCGAAAAATCTGGCTCGCAGGTCGCACCTTACGGTAGGGCTGGGACGTCTTGGCAGCGGTCGCGGTCCCCCGCGGCCAGCAAACCCTCCTCGATTTCTATCCTCACGCATGCAACCCACTTGGCTTTCCCACGGCGTTCGCTTCACGGCGTTCGTTTCCAGCACAATGTTCCTCCCGGGAACCCAGATTTTGGCGGCGGAAGGCAGGCCCACGGAGCTGGCACCGTTTAAGGTGGAGGCGGAGTTCGGAGTCGACGGCCTGCGCATTCAAAATTCGCAGTCGGTCCTGAACCAGCACCTGTTGGAGCAGCACGGTCTGGCGCAAATGCAGGATATCGCAGGCGCGGCGCCGAATCTTTTCATCAGCAACAGCGATTCGCGCGGTTTTGGCGACGTGCTCGCGCTGCGAGGGAGTGCCAACTCGATTTTCTTCAGCGGACCGTCGGTCGCGTTGTATCTCGATGACGTTCCGAGCGGCTCGGTTTCGTCGTATCCCAGCACGCTGTTGAATATCGAAACCCTGATCGTGAAAGCGGGGCCGCAGGGGACCGACTATGGCCGCAACGCACCCGCGGGCGTGATCGACATCAAGTCGCGCCTGCCGGGTGGCACGCACCAGGGAAAAGTGCTGGTTGACTACGGCTCTTTCCACGCGCGGGCGGTCCAGCTCGCGTTCGACGGACCGGTCGGAGCGAAAGCCGGCTACAGCGCGAGCTTCGGCTACAACGAGCGCGAGGGGTACCTCGAGAACACCTTTTTGCGCCGTCCGGCGGATGACCGGCAGGCGTTCACCGGGCGGGGCGCGTTCTACGTGAGACCCGATGAGACGCTGCAGCTCCGCTTCGGCTTCCTCGTCGAGAACATCGATGACGACGCCACGCGCCTGAGTTCACTCTTCAGTCCGGATCGCTTCGACGTTTCCTCGGACTTGAACGGCACAACGAAGATCGACCGTGAGCAGTTCTCGTTTCAGGCCCGCAAAAAGTTCAGCTGGGGCAGCTTCACCTCCACCACCGCGTGGCAGGACTGGGAGCTGGATCCGGCGCTGACGGATCTCGACCTAAGCCCGTTTCCGGCGGCGTTTTCGCGCGTGCAGCAGGAGGAAAAACTCTGGACGCAGGAATTCCGTTTTGAGTCCAACCCCACCGCCAACAAAGCCCAATGGCGCGCGGGTTTCTTCTATCTTGATTCCAGCACGGAGGGAGATGCCCTGCGTCAGTTCATCGTGCCACCGAGCGCGTTTGTCCCGCCCGGCTTCGTGCAGACGGAGCGCACCCTGTTTGACCTCGGGCAGAAGAATCTCGCGGGCTATGCGAACTTCGACCACCCGCTTTCGGCCGAATCCATCCTGAAACTCGGCGTACGCTTCGAGCGCACGGAGTCGGAGATCGATCGCAGAAAGGCTGCACCAATAATTTCGGTTTTCCCGGTCCGCAGGATGCACCGGTGATTCTGGATCAGAAGAGCGACACCTTGTCGGCGAGCCTCGGCTTGGTTCATGCCATCTCCGATTCATTGAGCTTCGTCGCGCGTACGTCGCTGGCGCACAAGCCGGAAGGTTACAGTGCCTTCGCCGGCAGCCCGGCGCTGGCTCGATTCGGCGATGAACGCCAGTGGGCGAACGAAATCGGGATCACGTTTGGTCCTCGCCAGGGTCGTTTTGGCGGAAGCGTGCTCGGCTTCTGGAATCGCATTCGCGGTTACCAGTTTGAGCGCACGGTGCCCAACTCCACCGATTTCGTGGTGGTCAACGCGGAGGAAGTCATCTCCCGCGGCTTCGAGGCGAAGTTCATGTGGAACCCCGTCGATCGCGTCTGGTGGGATTTCCAGGCTGGTTATGCTGATAGCACTTTTGAAAAACATCGCGACGCCTCAGGGAACTCCGTCAACGGCGAGCAGGTGCCGTTTATCCCACGTTACACCTTGCTGACCGGGATTACGGTGGATCTTGGCCAGGGGTTTTCGGTCAATGCGAGTTACTCGGCGGTGGGCCGGACGTTCTATGACGAACGCAACTCCTCCACCTTCTCCCAAAAATCCTATGGTTTCGTGAACGCGCGGCTTCGGTACCGCTTCGATCGCTGGGCGGTGACGCTTTACGGCCAGAATCTTTTCCAGAAAGACTATTATCAATTCATCAACCCGGAAATATTCGCGGGCAGCCCTGGCTCGCCGCGACGCTTCGGGGTACAACTCTCCTTCGCGTATTGAGTCGCGGAGAATTCTTCCCCACAAACCACCGCGAACGTCGCGATCTTTGCCCCGCGTTTGCCCCTCCCTCCTCCCATGAGACTAGCCGCCCGATTCTTCCCTGTCCTGATTTCCCTCGCGAGCGCTCTGGCCATCAGCGAGGTCCACGCCGCCTCCGGTTGGCTCAACTGGCGCGGGCCCGAGCAAAACGGCCTGTCGAAGGCCAACGTCAAATTGCCGGACAAGCTCGTGATCGGCGGCCCTGATCACCGTTGGTCATACAAGGTCAAAGGGGCCGGTACGCCGGTGATTGCGGACGGCCGCGTTTATGCCTTCGGGTTTTATGGGGAGACGACGGACGTCGAGGAAACGTTGATCTGCCTCGACGTAAAAACCGGCGCCAAGATCTGGGAGCACCGGTTTCGCGATTATCTGAGCGATACCACCTACAACCGGTA
>JBDSSU010000511.1:0-9113 GCA_039928635.1 Opitutaceae bacterium
TCATTTTCTCGAATGGAAGCGCGGCTGGCGCATTCCCCTCTATCCATGGCCAATGGCGGAGATCGAAAAAATCGTTATTGATAGAAGCGGCTTCACACTCCGATTTCGTTCCAGGAGTTTTTTGCGAAATGTGCAGTTGGCGATTTTTCATTCGATACCTTTCCACGTCGGCTGTGAATTCCGGCATTACGCAGCCAAAGGAGATCGTGGTCGCCGTAGGCTCCAGCGCTGGCTTGGCCTCGCTCGTTAAATGACTCGCCGTCCAACCTTAGTTTACTTCGGCTGCCTTCCTGCAAAGGGGGCGGGCAGCGCGATCATCGTTCTGCGTCATCTCGGGCGTTTCGCCGCCGATGGCTGGGAGGTCCGGATTGTGCCGGACTGGGGGGAGGATCACTCGTTGTGCCGCGCATCGGACTGAGGCGGCTACAGTCGATTCGATGTATTTTCCACTATGAAAAATAATCAAGGAAAACCGGGATGCCCAATCGTGATCATTCATCGAGGGTATAGTTGGTATCTCCCTTACACCCTGCGTCATGCGCGTCTCTATAACCCGACTTCGCCCCTGTTCCTCGTAACCGATCAGAAGCGCTCGTTTCTGAAGCTCTTCGCGAGAAACCTGCCTTTGCAGGATCACATGCAAGAAGCAGACGCGTTTTCCAAAATCTACACTCACCTCAGCCACAACCAGCCCGCTTTTGAACTATTTTGTTTTCAACGTTGGTTCGTCCTCCACTCCGTGATGGCGGCGCTGGAACTCGACCACTGTTTTTACCTAGACACGGACGTGCTGGTTTATTCGAACCTCAGCGCCGTGCGCCCGGCGTTCGCCGCGGCGGACATGACGCTTAATTTCAAACAGGGCCCTTACAGCACATTTATCAACAATTGTTCGGCGCTCCGGGGATTCTGCGAATATATTACCCGACTCTTTACCCACCACACGGTGGAAATGGCAGCCGATTTCGAAACGTGGAAAAGGGCGGGGGTTCCGGGCGGAATCAGCGATATGCACGCGCTGCGCAAGTACGCAGAATCATCCCCGCTCCGGACGGTTGATACGGCGGAGGTGAAAGACGGCGCCTGTTTTGACAACGTCTTCCACGAATCCGATGGGTTCGAAATGAAGGATGGAATCAAGCAGATCGAATGGCGAAATGGCATCCCCTATGGTCGCCGAACCCGTGATCGCGAAAAGATCCGGTTTCATACGCTGCATATGCAGGGTAACAGCAAAGGCTACATTCTCAGCTACCAATCCAAGCTGGGCTGGATGACCCGAATGATCGGGCTGTATAACCGTTTTAATCTATAATGCGATGCCAGCCCTGTCCCATGCTCCTCAAGGCTGTTACTCATTGAGGTTATTTTGTGCGCGTTTACGCCACACCACATCACGATGAGCCATGGTCCCATTCTACTCTATTTCGGCCATACTCCCATGGAGGGCGCGGGGAGCGCCATCATTGTGCTCCGACATCTGCAGCGCTTTGCCGCGGAGGGTTGGGATGTTCGCATCGTCCCAGATTGGGGACAGGATCACGCGCTCTGCCACGCTGCCGGCTGGCCTGTGAAACAACTTTCCCATCGTCGTCCTTGGTGGCCTCTTTTTAACCCTGACCGCGCTCTCTCGCGAAATCTACGGACCTGGCTTTGGGCTGGCGAAACTCAAACGTGGCTCGGTGGCATTCAGGTCGATGGCGTGCTGACTTACCTTTCCGCATTCAGCGACACCCTCTCGCTCGCCGCCGTTGGCTTCGCCCGCCGCTATCGCTTGCCACTCGCCACGTTGATTCATGACGACACGCGCTGCTTCGCCAAAAACGCCATCGAAGCCGCCCGCGCCCATCGTCGTCGCCAGTGGATCCTAGAACATTCGACGACCGCTTGGTTCGCGTCACCCGAACTCGCTGCCTGCTACGATCTTTCCCCGGAACAAATCGGTGTGCTTCCTCCGATTCCCGAAGGCGTGCTGGCGGCGCGGGGAAAAAAGACCTCTGCGGCACCGGACTCGCCGCTGCTCGTTTACGCTGGCAACTACTGGCCGCCCCAATTGCCAACCCTCGCGGTGATCGGAACAGCGACGCGAGACGCGGGCGGCCGGCTTCTCGCGGTGATCAAAGAAAATTCCGCTCACGTCACCCTATTACGGGAAAACGGGATCGAGTGGCGCGCTCCTTGGCCGCGAAATACCGATGCCCTCGACTACTTTCGCGAACACGCTTCGGCCGTGGTGGTCAGCTACGCACCTAAGACTGAAGATATGCCTTGGACCCGAACTAGCTTTCCCAGCAAACTGATCGAATACTGTCATCTGGGACTGCCCATCGTGATTGTCGCCGCGGAAGACACCGCCGTTGTTCGGTGGGCGCGCGCCAGAAACTTCCCCGATGTGTTCGCTCCAAGTGATACCGCGGGGCTTGGCGCCTACGTGCAGCGGCTGCGCGACCCAGTATTTTGCGCGGAACGCGCAGCGCTCTCGCGCTTTTATGCCGAGGGCGAATTCGATCCCGTTGCCATCCAGCGCCGACTCAGCGAGAGTCTCCTTCGAAAATAATGACCGCCTCCCCTCTTCCTGTTCCTGTGATCGTCTCTGGTTGCGGCGCCATCACGAAATTTTTCTACGCGTCCGCCTTGGGCTATCTGGAATCCCGCGGGGTCGTCACGGTCGCGGCGCTATGCGATCCGCACGAGGGCAACCGCGCCGCGGTCCACGCGATGTTTCCGAAAGCCTTGAGTCTGGCCCGGCTCGAAGACGCACCTCTCTCGCTCGGCGCGATCGTCGTCGTGGCGTCACCGCCGAAGCTTCACGCACCGCAAACGATCCTCGCCCTCGAACGCGGTTGCGCCGTGCTGTGTGAAAAGCCAATGGCCGCCGGCATCGCCGATGCCGAGGCGATGGCTGCCGCCGCGGTCCGCACCGGACGTCCGCTAGCCATCGGCGTTTACCGGCGTTTTTTCCGCGGCGCGCAAGCGATCAAGGATCTGATCACGAACCAGACGCTCGGCCCGGTCCGGTCGTTCGACGTGGAGGAAGGCGGTCCCTTCCGCTGGGAGGCTGCTTCCGATTCTTTTTTCAAACGCGAAATCACGCCGGGTGGCGTGCTCTACGACACAGGTGTTCATACGCTCGACCTATTGCTCTGGTGGTTCAACGAACCCGCGTCGTTGGAATATCGTGACGACGCCATCGGCGGACTCGAAGCGAACTGCCGGTTGAATCTTCGTTACGCGTCGGGCTTCGCTGGCGAAGTGCGCCTGAGCCGCGACTGGACCACCAAAAATCTTTTCCGAATCAATTTTCAGAAAGGCAGCGTCGCGTGGAACGTCGGCCAGGCCGGATCGATCGCGCTCAAACTGGAGGGATTGGGCAGCGTGCTCGATGGTGAACTCCTCCCCGATCGCGACAACGGTCTCACGCTGCACACGCCAGGTGAAGGCGAAGGATCGCCCCAGGCTTTCATCCGCCAGCTGCTCGATATCGTCGCCGCGGTTCGCACCGGTTCGCCGGTCCACATCAACGCATCGGAAGGTCTGCGATCACTGCGCCTCATCGAGGAATGTTACCGGCAGCGCCAGCCGCTCGCACAGCCCTGGCTTACGCCGGAGGAAAACGCCGGGCTCGCCCGCTTGGAAACAAAAGGAGTCGCGTCATGAAGATCGCCATTATCGGAGCCAGTGGATTCGTGGGGCTTCGGCTCGTCGAACGCCTTCACCTCACCGCTAAAGCTGAGATCGTGCCCATTGTGCATGCCTACCGCAGCTTGGCCGTCCTCGGGCGTTTCACCCTGCCTTGGCGCGTCGTCAACCCCTCCGACCCCGCCGCTCTCAGCGAGGCACTCAAGGGATGCGACGCTGTGGTCCATGCCGCCCTCGGTGACGCCGGCCAGATCGTCACGATGGCCGAGGCTCTTTATCCCGCTGCGCAGGCCGCCGGAGTGAAACGCATCGTCGCACTGAGCAGTGCCGCGGTGCACACCCTCACACCGGCATCGGGAACGGACGAAGCCACACCGATCATCGCGAGCCAGAAATCCGAATACAACACGGCGAAGGCGAAGGCAGAGCTTCTACTCGAGAACGCTCGACGCGGCGGAAAAACCGAACTCGTGCAATTGCGTCCGAGCATCATTTATGGACCGCGCTCACGTCTCGTGGCGGACATCGCCAATCAGATTCTTAGCGGGACGGCCTACCTCGTCGACGACGGCAGTGGCATCTGCAATGCCGTGAGCGTCGACAACCTCATCGACGCAATCTGGCTGGCACTCACCACGCCTGACGCCGACAGAAACACGTTTCTTGTGAATGATCGCGACGTGGTGACCTGGCGCCATTTCTACGAAGCGATCGCCGCCGGGGTGGGCACGAACCTCGACGGTGTGAAGGCCGTACAGTCACCGGAATTCAAGGAGAGCCCGAGCGAAAAGCTTGCCCGCATCGCGGCAACGAAAACCGTGCAGGCCACCCTGCCGTTCGTACCTGCGCGGATGAAACGTCTCGCCAAGGCAGCAGCCGCCGCTTGGACCACGCCGGGCCCGGGCCGCGGTTGGACTTTACCCGAACCGGCCGGGCCGCGCGTGACGGAGGAGATGTGCCAGCTCCAGAGCTGCCGATGGCGTTTTCCCATTACGAAAGCGGAACGCGTTCTCGGCTACGCGCCCGCGCACACCTTCCAAGAAGGCATGACCCGTACGGCGTCGTGGCTCGTGTTCGTGGGCATTGCCCGTCCTCAACGCGCCGGTACTGCCGGTCGCCCGGCCTGAGCACAGGTCGATCTCTCATGCTCTCCGCCTGGCGCATGTGTCGAGTGGTTTTGTGATGAACGGACGTTAGCTCCCCTCCTCTTCGATGCTCAGCCAGAGGTTACCCGACATCCGCCCACCGCGTATCTGCGTCTGTTTCTTCGGTCTCAACCGGTCGCTGTCCCACACGGTCGCATCGATCCGCGAAAACATTTTCCAACCGATCGCGGAAAGCGGGCTCGAATCTCGCGTTTACGCCGCGTTCATGCAGGTGACCGGGTCCTTCTCCAACCGCCATTCGGGGGAGTTCAACGTGCAGTGCGAATCCGACGGCGCCGAGCGACTCGGTGCGCACCGGGTGCAGTTGATCGATCAGGCGGAGTTCGACCGCGCCCTCGATTTGGAAAAGATCGGAAGCTATGGCGACGCCTGGAACGATGGTTTGGTCAACACGCGCAACCTCTGCCGTTCGCTCTACGCCGCCGAGAAGGTGACCGAACTCTGGAGCACGGAAAACTATTCGGCGCGCGATCTGTTCATCTATCTGCGCCCCGACATGGAATACCACGACCGCTTCGACCTTCCGTGTTATTTGTCGTGGGCGCGACGACATGGGGATCAATTTCTGGCCACCCCTCGCTGGGGACTGTACGGCGGGCTCAATGATCGCTTCGGCGTGATGGGCTATTCCGGGGCCAAAATGTATGGCGGACGTTTTCGGGCGATTGACGCGTATCAGGCCGAGACCCATCGCCCGCTGCACGCGGAAGTTTTCCTGCGCGACCTGGCGGATCGGCAGCGTATCGCCTATCGACCTTTCTTCCTCAAGTTGCGGGCGACGCGGATTCGCGCCAACGGGGTACGCGTCGATGAGAGTTTCCAAGCGCAACACACAATCCTGGCGAAAGTGCTCAACCGGGTGAAAAAGCTCGGGCTAAAATTTTCCATCGCGCGCTTGGTCGCTCGTTAACGATCCTTCGTCGCCGCCTCATGTCCGTTCCTGCCAACCGCCGCCTCCTTTTTTTCAGCCCGCTCCTGGCAATGCCGGATCAGCACGGCGGGTGCGTTTATCCTTATGCCGTGCTGGCGGAATTGCACCGTCAAGGCGTGGCGATCGACTACGCTTGGCTGAGTGCACCGCTTGGCAAACGCCGGGTCATGCGGAATCCCCTCACAGGGGGATTCGTCACTCGGGGCTGGGTGCGCGGCACCCTGGGACTGAGCGGACTCCTCATTCCGGATTCACTGGCGGGTTGGTTCGGGCGCAGCGCCGATGCAGGCACTGGCGGCAAAGGAGAACAATTGCCGCTGTTGGCCGAGCAGACGTTCGCGGCGCAGATGATCCGCCGCTCGGGCGCGACCGCCATCTTGGTTGATGGCACTTACTCGCTTCCCATTCTCGACCGGCTCTCCCCCGCCGAGCGGGCTCGGTTGCGGGTCGGCGTGCTCACACACAATTTAAATTGCCGTCGCACTGATCTCTATCGCGCCCATCACCAGCCGCTCGACTTTCTTCCCATGACCGCGGCCGAGGAAACCGCGCTTCTGGAGCGGGCGGACGTCGTGATCGCGATCCAGGACCGCGAGGCGGAAGCCTTTCGTTCCATGCTTCCGGGGCGACGAGTTATCACCGTGCCGATGCCAATCCAACCCCACCCGCAGCCCCCGAATCGAGAGATTCCCGGTCGTTGTGTTTTCGTGGGCGGTTTCAGCGGACACAACATTGAGGCCCTTCACTGGCTCCTTCGCGATATCTGGCCCCGTGTGCTTGCGGCGCAACCTGCAGCCGAACTGGCGGTGGCTGGAACTGTTTGCCAGGCGATCACCAACGCTCCCGCCGGGGTGCGTCTTCTCGGACCTCTTTCCGACCTTGATGCGTTTTACGCGACGGCGGCAGTCAGCCTTGTGCCATTGGCGATGGGCACCGGTTTGAAAATCAAACTCGTCGAGGCGATGGGGCGGGGGCGTGCTGTCGTCACCACGGCCGCCGGCGCCGAAGGTTTTCCGGAACTGGAAGCGGGGGAAGTGGCCGTCGTCGCCGACGAAGCGGTCGATTTTTCCGCCGCCGTGCTGAAGCTGCTCGCGGGATCGGCTTGGCGCCGCGAGGTTGCGCAACGTCAGCTCGCATGGATCGCCCACCGGCTCGCGCCTGCCGATGTCGTCGCGCCCCTCCGTGAACTCTGGGCGCCGGCCGCCGCTCCGGCACAAGCAGCACACTGAGGCTTAGACCCCTCCCATTTCGCCCACTATGTCCCCCCATCAATCTATTTGCCTGCCGTTTATCCGGGGTGATCGGCCACGCGCCCTTTGTCGCCCCATAACTTTTCTGCCAAAGACAATGGGCTCAATTTACAATTTAAACTAGCCCCCTCCATGCCAAAGAAAGCCCTTATCACGGGAATCACGGGACAGGACGGATCTTATCTCACCGAACTTCTGCTCGCGAAAGGCTACGAGATTCACGGCATGGTTCGCCGGACCAGCAGCTTGGATCGCTCGCGGCTCGTTCACCTTCACCAAGATCCCAGTATTTACGGACAACGCTTGTTCCTGCACTACGCCGATCTCGATGATCCCACGACGATGCGTCGCGTCCTGTTGAAAGCCAATCCCGACGAGGTTTACCATCTAGCTGGCCAGAGCCACGTGGGCTTGAGTTTCGAGATACCAGAATCGACCTGCGAGATGACGGCTATGGGAACGCTGCGCTTGCTCGAGATGATTCGTGACGCCCCTACTCCCCCGAGGCTTTTTCACGCGGCTTCCAGCGAGATTTTCGGGCGACCCACACAATCGCCCCAGACCGAGGACACACCCATGGCCCCCGTCAGCCCTTATGGATGCGCCAAGGCCTTCGCGGCACAAATGGTGACGATCTACCGCGACACTTTCGGGCTCTTCGCGTGCAACGGGATCATGTACAATCACGAGTCTCCTCGGCGTGGCGAAAACTTCGTGACGCGGAAAATCTGTCGCGCCGCTGCCGCGATCAAGGCAGGCGTGCAGAAGGAGCTGCTACTGGGGGACACAAGTGCCAAGCGCGACTGGGGTTATGCTCCGGATTATGTGCGGGGCATGTGGATGACACTAAACCACTCGAAGGCGGACGATTTCATCTTTGCGACCGGAGTGATGCATTCGGTGCAAGACCTCGTAGAACTCGCCTTCGGGGCGCTGGACCTTGACTGGAGGAAATTCGTCCGTCAAGACGCACGCATGATGCGCCCCGCCGAGCCGCTTCACCTCGTCGGAGATCCGGCAAAGGCGAAAAGACTGCTCGGCTGGAAAGCAGAGATGGGCCTGCGAGAATTAATTACTCAAATGACCCGGGCAGAGCTGGCGGCTCTTTCCAAAAACCACGGAACGGCCGCCGAGGAAAGTCTCTAACAACCATCTCCCTATATGGGAGCAAGCGTTCCCAAGCTGCTCGCTCCAGCCTTCAAGCCGGTAAGGTCGTGCTTTCGACGATGTAAAAAAGCACGCCCCTCTCCACTTCAAAAATTCGGGGGGTGTTCGGCTTGCATTCGAAAACTTAGGAGCTCATGTAGTCAAAATTGGCTAACAAACAAAAATTCACCCTTTTTCATACGGTGGACGACGGGTTTCTACGCGACTGGCATTTGCCCTATGCGCAGGTATTCAAGCAGTGCAAGAAAGTAGTCGATCTCGGGTGCGGCCCGGGGGTTTTCCTCGACCTTCTTCGTGAAAATGGGATCTACGGCATAGGCCTCGACATTGACTCCACGGTCGTTTCCCAAGCAAAAGAGCGAGGCCATGAGGCGGCGGTGGCCACGGACAAGGAGATCGCAAAATTTAGCCCAGGTGCTGACGGAATACATATCAGTCACGTTATCGAGTACCTTTGGGGTGATGACTTATTGAGCCTGCTCAAAACCTGCGCCTCTTCGCTCAATCCTGGAGGTGCCCTCATTGTCCGCACGCCTAATTGGGGCAATCCCAACGTGAGCGGCGGCGGATTTTGGGACGACTATACTCACAAACGCCCGTATAGCCTCATACAGTTGACGCGGTTGTTCGAAGATTTGGGGCTAGTGATCACCGCCCAAGGTTTTGAGCCATTTGGCTGGGGTGACACCTATGTCATTGGCCGTAAGCCAAGGCTGGACGGCCAAGAAATACCTGCCGACCAATTGATATGGTCCCCACGTTTTCTTCAAAAACCTTATATTCGGAGAAGAGACCGACCGAGGTTGTGGCTAAAGCGCTGGCTTCTCGGTGAATAATTGCCTGCGCGCAAACGTACAAGACCGCGCGTCATGAATGTCTTGTACGACATTTCGTGGCTAGGACTGGTCAAATACCACGACTATGCACGAACGGGGCTTAGTCGCGCGATCGAGTGCACGG
>JBDSSU010000512.1:0-13472 GCA_039928635.1 Opitutaceae bacterium
TGCGCCGACCGAGCCCGGGGTTCACGAATTCGAGGCGCATCTGCTCAAGGGCGAAACCATTCATCCCGATGCCGCCCGTTTGTTCCGCTCCGAAGTCGGGCCGGCGCGCTATCGGAATCCTCTGGCCACGAAGGAGGGGTCGCCCGGGATTGGTTTCCGCTGGCTGGAAGTCGAGGGACCGCTTTACGACCAGTGGCCCTCCGCCGGCCATCGGCTGCTGTTCGGGGCTTTGCCGCTGCGGGAAGTCAGGGATCCCGCCACCGGCGCACTCTCGGTGGAAGTGATCTCAGCGGAACCGGAAAAAGACGCCGCCCGTCTGCTGGAGAATTTTCTCGCGCAAACCTATCGCCATCCGGTTTCTGATCGCGAAGTGCGGCGTTTCCTGCCGGTTTTTGCCAGCGTGCGGAAGTCCGGCGCATCCTTCACCGAGGCCATGATCACGGCCTACACGGCGGTGCTGTGCTCGCCGGAATTTCTGATGTTGCGGGCCCAGCCGGGCCGCCTGGACGACGATGCGATCGCGGAGCGGCTCGCTTATTTTTTGCAAAACACCGCGCCGGATGCCGAACTTCGGGCGGTGGCTGCGACGGGCCGGCTCCACGATTCCGCCGTGCTGCGGGCGCAAACCGAGCGCCTGCTCGACAGCCCTAAGTCAGCGCAGTTCGTCGCGGCGTTTACCGATTACTGGCTGGATTTGAGGAAAGTGGAGAGCGTGTCTCCGGACCCGGTATTGTATGGTGACTATCACCTGGACGATTTGCTCAACGAGTCCGCCTTGGAGGAGACGCGCAGCTTTGTGAGTGAACTCATCCGCCAGGACCTGCCCGTGCGCAACGTGGTCGATTCGGATTTCATGATGATCAATGAGCGGCTTGCCACGCTCTACGGCCTGCCGGCGATCGAAGGAGTGAACATCCGGCGGGTGCCGGTGCCCGCCGGCAGCCCGCGCGGCGGACTGATCACGCAGGCCAGTATTCTGAAAATCACCACCAACGGGAACAACACCTCGCCGGTTAAGCGCGGCGCCTGGGTCATGGACCGGATTCTCGGCAAACCGCCTTCGCCGCCGCCGCCCAACATTCCCGCCGTGGAAGCGGATACCCGCGGCGCCACCACCATCCGGCAGCTCCTGGCGCTCCATCGCGGCGCCACCTCGTGCGCGGCCTGCCATCGAAGCATCGACCCTCCCGGCTTTGCCTTGGAAAGTTTCGATGTGATGGGGGCGTGGCGGGAACGCTACCGGGCCTTTGACGTCGCGGTGAAACCGGTGGAAGGCTTCAGCCACATTGGCCAGAAACTGGAGTTCCATTACGCGCTGCCGGTTGACGCGACCGGAGAGATGCAGGATGGCACGCCGTTTGCCGACATCAGGGAGTTGAAACGAATCCTGCTCAGCGATGAACCGCAGCTGGCCCGCAATGTGGCCTCGCAGCTGATGGTTTACGCCACGGGGGCCCCGGTCCGTTTCAGTGACCGGCCGGTCATCGAAAAAATCCTCAGTCACGCGAAAAATAACGGTTATGGCTTCCGCACCCTCATTCACGCCGTGGTGCAGAGTGAACTCTTCCTGAACAAATAGCCCGCGGCGTCACCCTCGCAGCCCATGAAAGCAGCCCCTCATTCCCGGTCCCGCTCTGCGAGCAGTTTTGTCTGCACGCGCCGCCCGATTTCCCGGCGCCACTTTTTGCGTGGGACAGGTATTCTGATGTCGCTGCCGCTGCTCGGTTCCATGCTGCCCGGGTTGGTCCGGGCGGCGACCAGCGGCTCGCCGACGGGCCCCGGTGCCAAACCGCGGCGCTTCCTCGGGATTTGTAACAACATCGGTTTGCTGCCGGAGAATTTTTTCCCGACTGGCACCGGGCGAGATTACGCCTTGTCGCCGTATTTGCGGCAGTTGGCCGCGCATCGGGAGGATCTCACGGTTTTCTCCGGCGTGTCCCACCCGGAAGTGGACGGCGGCCATCCGGCGGATGTTTGTTTTCTCTCGGCCGCCCCGCATCCGGCGAGCGGCGGTTTTCGCAACACCATCTCGCTCGATCAGCTCATCGCCGAGCATCTCGGACATCTCACCCGGTTTCCGTCACTGACCCTGGGCGTAAACGTCGCGCAAGGCGTGCGCAGTCTGTCGGTGACGCGCGGCGGCGTGTTGCTGCCCTGTGAGAACAGTGCGAACGCGGTGTTTCGGCGGATGTTTGTGAAGGGAACGCCGGCCGAGGTGCGCGCGCAGTTGGATCGGCTCGACCGCGGTCAGAGCATCCTGGATGCGGTTGCCGGCCAGGCGAAGGACCTGCAGCGGAGTGTGCCGGCGACGGATCGCGACCGGCTGGACCAATATTTCACCAGCGTGCGTGAACTGGAGCAGCGCATGGAAAATTCGAAGCAATGGGAAAACCGCCCGAAGCCGGGCGTCAATTATGCGGAACCGGCGGATCCGGCGACCCCGCAGCAATACATGAGCAAGACGAAGCTCATGTATGACATGGCGCGGCTCGCTTTTGAGACCGATTCGACCCGGTCGGTTTCACTGATGCTGGATAGCATGAATTCCCCGGCCATCGCCTTCGAGGGGAAACACTTCATCGTGGATTACCACTCGATGTCCCACCACGGAAAATCCGAGGAGAAGCTCAAGCTGCTCAAGTCGGCCGATGAACTGCACATGCGCTTGCTCAACGATTTGCTCACCGACCTGAAATCAATCCGCGAGGATGGCGAAACGCTGCTGGACCGGACCATGGTGGTCTATGGCTCGAACATGAATAGCGCGAACACGCACACCACGACCAATCTCCCAATTATCTTTGCCGGTGGCGGCTTCCGGCATGGGCAGCACCTGATGTTCGATTTGGAGCACAATTATCCACTGCCGAACCTGTTTGTCTCGATCCTGCAACGGCAGGGGATTGAGACGGACAAGTTCGCGTCGGCCACCGGCACCATGCGCGGCCTGGAAGTGGCGTAACGGATTTGGAAAAGTAGCGGTGGCCGTGATGCCATCGAACAGATCACTTCACCGCACTGAGGCTCACGCGGAAGCCTATGCTGCTGCTGCGGGTGTCGGGCGTGTCCCGGCCGCGAAAGGCCGAGCGGACATTGGCCGCGCTGCAATGCCACGAACCGCCCCGCAGAATCCGCTGCGTGCCGGTCACCGGCCCCGTGGGATCAACCGCGGCCCCCGCCGGATAGTCGCCGAACCAATCGCGGCACCATTCAAAGACGTTGCCATGAACGTCGTAGAGCCCCCAGGCGTTGACCCGTTTGACACCGACAGGATGGGTATGCGGCTCGCTGATGATATTGCCGAGCCCGTCGCCGTAGCGCAGCCACATGCTGGCGCCCAGTTTCTTGGGATCCCCGAGATGCGGTTCGGTGGAGCCCGCGCGGCAGGCATATTCCCACTCCGACTCGGTGGGCAGGCTGTATTGGTAGTTCGCCGGAAGCCGGCCGGTCGCGCGTTCGCGATCGGTCAGCCAGCGGCAAAAGGCCACGGCGTCGTTCCAACTGATGCCCACCACGGGATAGTTTCCATCCTGGGTAAATCCGGGATCGCGCCAGTTTGAGCCAGGGTCGCGCCGCCATTGGCCCCGGATGATCTTGGTCAGACCGTCGGTGCGCTCAGCCTCGGTCTTATAACCGGTCGCCGCGGCAAAGACCGACCATTGATCGACGGTCGTTTCAAATACCCCCATCCAGAAACCTTGGGTCAACTTCACCGGATGCTGGCGTTCGTTGGAGCCGGGTCCGCCTTCCTCGGGCGGGCTGCCCATGGTGAATTCACCGGGCTTGATCCAGGCCATCTTCAATCCCACTTCGGGCACGATGTAGCCTTGGCCCGCAATCAAGGCGGTCGTGGATCGTTGCAGCTGATACGCGATGACCTGGTTGGTGAACAGGGTGGGCACGTAGAGAATGCCGGCGCGGGCGTCGTAATCCAGATCGGCGGTTTGGATCCCGGCCTCGCGTTGATCGAGCAGAACATCCGCAGTGCCGGTCGCGACATTGACTTCGTAGATGATGCCTTTCGAGCAGGTGACGAGGAATTCATCGCCGGTGATGTTTTCGATGCCATCGACGCTGGGGTCCAGGCCGGTGACCACCGTTTTCAAGGTGTGATCGGGCTGCAGTCGGAGCACCTCGCCGCGGGCCAGGATGTAGAAGTCATTGTCGTGCGCGAGGACGCCGTTGGGGCCGTTCACGTCATCGATAAAGACGGAGAATTCCCCGTCTTTGACCCGATAGATCTTGCCCAGGCGGTAGTCGGAAACATAGGCCACGCCCCTGTCATCGACGGTGAGATCATTCATGCCGCCGGCGCTGGCGATGGGAATGGTCTGCCAGATAGTCCCGGCCGCCACATCGATCACCACGACCCGGCCGACATCCACCACATACAGTTTCCCCTCGTAAATCCCGAGGCCCTTGGGTGCGTCCAATCCCTTGATCCAGGCTGCATCGATGATCTTGCCGTCGAGGCTCACTTTTCCGATCGAGCCGTCACCATCCTTGGCGTTCGGGCTCTTGCTCGGACCCATGTTGGACGTGAAAATCACTTTGTGCTGGGCGGAGTAGCGGACCGACTCGACGGAAAGCAAACTGGTTTCGGTTTCCCATAGTTTCACCAACTGGTGGGTGGCCGCGGTGACGGGCAAGGCCAGGGCGAAGGCGGCGAAAAGGGTGTATGCTTTCATGGGACGTGGAGTCATGAGCCGACCCCGGCGCGGCCGGGGCGAGAAATCAACGGTCGGTCGGGACCGGCCGATTATTTTAGCGAGGCGGGAAGTTCCAGTTTCTCGGTGCTGTCGAGTTCGGGCTTGCCACCCATTTGGCCGCTGCCGGCGGTGACGTAGAGGGTGTCGCCGACGCGCACGATGCCGCTGCCGTGCCTCCCGCGCGCGAAGGTGGCGAACAAGCTCCAGCGGCCAGTGCGGGTGTCGAGCGCCTCGACTTGGGCGTGGGCACTTTCCTGGGCTTTGCTCTCGCCACCGCCGATGAGCAGGTAAGGGCCGACCGCACAGGCCATGCAGCCGGCGCGCGGGGTGGGGATGTTGCCCGATTCGGGCAACGTGGACCAAGTGCCACTGGCGATATCAAACACGTCAACGGGGGAAACGGTGAGATCAAAGACCTCGTTGGAGATCGCGTGGGACCGGCGGCCGCCGGCGGCGTAGATCTTGCCGTTGATGAGCGCGGCCTGGAAATGGTCGCGCTCATGCGGGGCGCTCGGCAGCTTCGACCATTGGCCGGTCTTAAGATCGAGCACATCAAGCCAGTTCACGTTGCCGTCCCAATGGCCGTTGATGATGCCGCAGATCACATAGAGTTTGCCGTCGTGGATCACGGCGCCGGCACCGCCCCGGCGCCGATCCGCCGGCAGAGACGGACCCTGGCTCCAGCTGTCGGTGGCCGGATCGTAGATGGGAATCTGGTCGAGCGCGGTCTCTTGCGGGTATTTGCCCGTCATCGCGCCCGGCAGCCAGATTTTGCCCTCCCAGACCACGGGTTGAAAGTGATGGGTCTCGACCGGCGGCGGCTTGCCGTGCGTCCAGGTGCCGGTGGCGACGTCCAGGATATCGGCCGGCTGAATACGCCGGCCCCCGAGCAGATAGATTTTCTGGCCCACCGCGATGAAGGCCGCCTCGTGGCGGGCGTTGGGGAGTCCGCTGGTTTCGACCGGCTGCCATTCGTTGGCAGCGAGGGCTGCGGCCGGCATCAGCAGGCAGATGACAAGGTGGAGCAGGCGCATGGGTTCAGAGGTTCAGGGTGACGCAAAGACGGGAGGACGAAACAGGGTGATTCTCGGTCAAGCTGCGCCGGAAACGGTTGGTCATGGGACGAGGGACGATTTTCGATCAAGGCGCGGGTTTGTAGCCGGCCCAGAGCCAGCGCATCACTTCGGGGAAGATGGCGCCGGCGTGTTTGCCGTTGTGGGCCTCGTCGCCCCAGGCGTGGTTCACCTGGTAGCGGGGACCGGCGACTTTCCCCGTGTCCGCATTGGCGTTGGCCCATTCGAGGGCGGAGAGCATCTGCTGGTTCGCGAGGAACCAGCTGCCGTGGACATTGTTGAGATCGTTAGCGCCGTCCTGGAGAAAAACCTTGAGCGGTTTGATGGGATTCTTGCGGATCAGAGTCGGGTAGAGGTCCCCGCCCGGCTGCATGGGCTGGCCATCCTTGGCGGGCCGGTAGGCGATGGCCGTGAAGCTGCCGATGAAACTTGCGACCTTCCGGAAGGAGTCCGGGCGCTCCCATGCCACCGTGAAGGCGCAGATGCCACCCGAGGACTGGCCGGTGATCGCGCGGCCGGCGGGATCGTCGGTGAAGACGACTTGGTGCTTCCGCGCGACTTCCGGCAGGATCTCCTCGTGGAGGAAGCGCGCGTATTGGTCGGAGAGCGTGTCGTATTCGAAGGAACGATTCGAGCGGGCCGGCCGGCCGGCGGCGGCCGGAAACGTTCCCGGATTGATGAAGACCGCGATGGTGACCGGCATCTCCCCGCGGTTGATCAGGTTGTCGAGGACGAACGGCATCCGGACATCGCCCTGGGGATCGATGCGGCGTTCCCCGTCCTGCACCACCAGGAGGCAGGCCCGTTGCGGGAAGTGATATTGGGCCGGAACGTAGACCCAATAGTCGCGCACCGTGCCCGCGTAGATTTTGCTCTCCTGCGTGTGCTTGGTCACGACGCCCCGTGGCACTCCATCATGCGGCATCGAGTCGGGGCCGAGCGGGTAGTCGGTGGCGGCCGGCAGTGCGGTGGCGGCTGCGAGCGTGAGGCCGAGCCAGACAGGGAAACGGGGCAGGTGCATAAATTCAGGGACCTTTGGTGGAGATGCGGATATTGGCGTAGCGCGATTCACGGCCGCGCATCTGGCGGAAGCCGATGCGGCCTTCGTTGAGCGGCGGAAAAGTGGAGGCCTCCCATTTCCAAGTGTGCGCGTCGCTGCCATGCGACGCGGTCAGGGTGATGCTGCGGCCGATTTTCTCGACCACGAGATGCCAGGTCTCCCCGGTGGCGAACAGATGCACCTTGCCGTAGCTGGGTTCAATCAGGGTGTCCTGCTGGAAATTACCCTTGGTGGGATACCGGCGAGCGCGGATGTAGTCGGCGTCCTCACCTCCGGTGCACGCATAGGAGATGTGATAGGCGTTCATGTTTTTGAAATAAAGCGACATCGCCGGCACCGCGCGCAGGTCGCGCCAGGCGAAGATATCCGCGGGGAATTCCGGCGAGCCGACACCGGTGGCGTGGAAATAAAGGATGCAGACCGAGGTGTGGTCGCGGTTGGCATCGAGCCGGGTGTAGTCGTATTCGATGCGCAGATCGCCGGCGAAGGCTGCCTTGCTCCACAACACCGCGTGCCCCGCGTCGCCGGCCGCGATAGGGCCGCTTTTGAGCACCATGCCGTCTGCAGTGTTTCGCATGGAGGCGAGTTTGCCGTCAAGGAACCACTGGTTTGTCCATTCGCCCGATCCGGCGTCCGCCAGGGCGGGTCGCCAGTTCTCCGCCGGGGCGGCGGCGCAGCCCGCCAGCAGGGTCAGAAAATAGAAGGTGAGACCGGCGGTTGGTGGTAGGAGCGAAAGCTTCATCGGAAGTTTTTGAGCCAAGCGGCGGCGGAGGGGTGCGACGTGGGCGGGCCGGGCGGGGTTGAAGAGAGCGGGAAATCAGTTCAGTGGATCGAGCGAGGACAGAACGAGATTTTGGAAACCGTAGGTGCTTTCCTGGTCGTTGCCGGGGGCTTGCTGTTGAAAGATCGCGAAGATGAGCTGCTCCTTCGGGTCGATGCGGAAATAGGTGTTGTGCGCGCCGCTCCAGCCATAAGTGCCGGGCGAGCCGAGCAGGCCGGACGCACCCGTGGGTTGGAGCACGGCGACTTGCAGGCCGTAGCCTTGGCCGGCGAGAAACGAGAGGGGAATCTGTTCCACCTGCGCCGTGGCCATGAGCTCGACTGCCTTGCGGCTGAGCAGGCGGTGGCCGGCGAGTTCGCCGCCGTTGAGCAGCATCTGGCAAAAGCGCAGGTAATCGGGCGCGGTGGAGAAGAGACCGCCGCCGGCGTTGAACATTCGGGGCGCGGGGTTGCGCGACGGGAGTTTGGTCAGGGGTTGGCCCGCGGTGCGTTGGTAAAGGGAGGCGAGGCGGCCGCGTTTTTCCGGCGGCAGGGTGAAGCTGGTGTCGCTCATCCCGAGCGGAGCGAAGATGCGCTCTGCCATGAAACGGTCGAGGGATTGGCCGGATGCGATCTCGATCACGCGACCGAGGACCAGCGTCGCATCGCCGTAGCGCCACTGGGTGCCGGGCTGGGAGTGGAGCGGAAGGGTCGCCAATCGCTCGACGTAGTCCTGCAAGGTGTAATCGGCCGGCAGGGACTTGATGGCCTGCGACCAGAGTTTCCCAACCGGGCCGTCGTCCTGCGGCAGACCGGGAAATCCGGCGCGGTGAGTGAGGAGATCAAGGATCGTGATGCTGCGCGCGGCGGGCACGAGTTCGTAGCCGATGGGCGTGTCGGCGCGGGGCACGGCCACTTGGCGGCGGGCGAAGGCGGGCAGGAATTTTTCCAGCGGATCGGTGAGCAGCAGTTTCTGCTCCTCGAGCAGCATGAGCACGGCGACGGCGGTGATGGGCTTCGTCATCGAGGCGAGGGCGAAGATGTCATCCGTCCGCATGGGGCGGCGGGTTTCCAGGTCGGCCAGACCATGGGCCTCAAGGTGGACGAGTTGCCCGCGACGAGCGACGAGCGTCACGGCCCCGGCGATCTTCTGCTCCGCCTGCAGGCGCTCGACCCACGGGCCGATGCGAGCGAGACGGCTTGACGAGAGGCCGACGCTCTCGGGGGTCGGCCCGGGGGCGGCGGTCGACAGGGAATTCAGGCACAGCAAAACCAACGCAAAAAAAACGGGGCGGGGGATCATCGGGTTGAAATTTTTTGGAAGGCGGTTCTTCCCCAGCGGTTTTAGGTCACTCGAAATAGCCCAGGCTCTTCAGGGGGCCAGCCTTGTTCAGCGCGAAAATCTGATCCACGGGGTTGCCCAGGATTGGGATCAACTGGTTCTGCTCGATCTTGGAGAAGGGCACGTAGATCTCGGGATAATATTTCATGTGCTCGACCTGCACGTCGGTCAGGGAGCGGTTGGCTGCGGCGGGAAATTCCAGGGGGACGGGCTTGATCGGGGTGTTGACGTTGAACTTGTGCGTGTAGCCCGGCCAGTCGTAGGGGGCGGCCCACCGGCCATTCGCGAGCCGATACACGGGGGAGAACAGGTGTTGGACGTGGTGATATTTCCCGTCTTTGAAAAAAACATACAGGAGCGCATGCTCGTGTTTGGCGAAGCGGGGCGGGCTGTAGTATTCGTCGGCTCCCTCGAACTCGATCACCTCCAGCGGCAGATCGCCGTGGACGTTCTCGACGTTGCGATACCGGGCTTTGAAACCGAACTCGACCGGATCCTCGCCGGGCGGCAGGGCTTCGATCGAGATTTTTTCGCCGACGAAAACAAAGAGCGGGTCGCGCGCGGCCAAGCCGCCGGTGCACAGCGCGAACCAGAGAATGCAGAGGCCCTTCATTCGTGTTAACCCTTTCATTCGGCAGCGGCGCCGCTCAGGCCAGCAAAGGGCTCAAGGTTCCGTTGCTGTCGCCGAAATGTTCCACCTCGGCGCCCAGCCGCAGGAGCAGGGTCAGGAGCAGATTGTTGAGCGGCTGATCTTCGGTTCCTTTCTTGAAGTTGTGATAGGTGCCGTGCTTGAAGCCCATGTTTTTGCCGCCCGCCAGAATCAGCGGGTAGTTGTAGGTCGTGTGGGTCAGGCTGGTGCCGCTGCCATACAGCACGACGGTGTTGTCGAGCAACGAGCCTTCGCCCAAGGGGTCCTCCGTGGATGCCATCTGGCCGAGAAACCGGGCGAAACGGTCCGAGAGGAATTTGTTGAACGTGGCCCAGTTTCGGAATCCGTCCTCGCTTTTCGTGTCGTGCGAGAGCGAGTGAAAATCTTTCAGACCGAAAGCCTTTGGGAAATTGTTCGCGATGCCGCCCGCACCCTCGCGGGCCTTCATGAAGGTGATCGCGCGCGTGGAGTCGGAGAGGAAGGCGGTGTACATCAAGTCATACATGTTATCCAGAAACGCCTCGGGCGCTTCGCGCGGATCAGCATCGAGGTTGAAACGATCCAGCGGCATTTTTGTCTTTTCGATGTCCATCCAGGCTTCGGCGCGGTCCAGGCGCTTCTCGATGTTGCGCACCGCCGTTTGGTATTGGTCCACCTTCGAGCGGTCGGCCGGGCCGAGCCGCGAATTGATAAATTTCATCTCGCCCACGGCCGCGTCCAAAATGCTCCGATCGCGGCCGAAGGCCCGCTTCGTTTCGTTGCGATCACGCGTATCCACGCCGAACAGCTCGTTGTAGACATTGCGAGGGGTGGCGATCGGCACGATGGGCTGCCCGGTGCTCGAGTAGGACAGGGTGTGCGATTTTCTGAAATCGCCCACGCCGCCTTCCGAAGCCAGGACCAGCGAGGGATAACGCGTGTGGGCTCCCTCGAACTGCGCATGGATCTGGTCCATGGACACCGCGTTGGCCTGAGGCCGGCTTTCGTCGGCGCCGGTGAGGAAGTAACCTCCCGTGTTGTGGGCAAAAATCGAACGCAGCACGGGATGCGACAGCCCCGACAGGATGGAAAAATTCGCCCGCATCGGTTCGAGGGCCTGCAAGGGTTTGTTCAGCTTGAAGTCCCGGCCCGTCTGATGGGGGAACCAATGCCAGTCGGCATGATCGGGATGGCCCAGGGGCGGCAAAGGCACCCCGTTGCCGAAAAAGATGACGCACAGACGGCGCGGGTTTCTTTTCGGCGAGTTTGCGCCAAAGCTAAAGATGGGAAGAGCGGGCAGCAACAGCGACGTACCGAGGGTCTTGATGAACGAGCGGCGGTTGAGGTGGAGCGGGAACTTAGACATGGGGTCTCCTTTTAGGGTTGGCCTGGGTGAAGGCATCGCTCTGCGCGATCGCCAGCACCAGGTGTTTTAGACTGTAACCGGAAATTCTGAAAGAGCGGGACATACTTTCCGCTTCCTGCTCGTCGATGACGTCGAGTTCACGCCCCAGGGCGTAGACCATCATGTGCTTGACGAGGCTGAGCATGAGCTGCGGCTCGCGTTCCGCCAGGAGATACTGGCTCAACTCCCGCGCCCCCGCGATTTTCCTGCCGTCCGGCAGGACGGTGGTGGCATCCACGGCGAGCTTGGTGCTCCCGGTTTCGCGCCAGCGCCCGGTCGCATCGTATTCCTCGAACGCGATGCCCCAGGGGTCGATTTTATTGTGGCAGCCCGAGCACGAATGCACCGCGCGGTGATGCTCGATCTTCTGCTTCAGGGTCATTCCTTTGAACATCGGGTTGGTCGCGTCGATCTCCGGAACGACGGGTGGCGGCGGGGGCGGTGGATCGTTCAGGATCTTTTGCAGAAGCCAGACACCGCGCTTGATTGGATGGGATTCCTTTCCGTCGGAGTTGATCGTCAACACGCTGCCCTGCGTCATGATCCCGCCCCAGTTCTTGGATCGGTCCCCGATCTCCATCCGGCGCAGATCGCCCCCGACCAGTTTCCCCAGCCCATAGTGGCGCGCGAGCTGGTCGTTGAGGAACATCGTGTCGGAGCGGAAGAGATCCCGGGCGTCCCGATTGTTAATGAAAACATCCCGAAACGTCTCGATCGTTTGGCGCTGCAATAAGCCCGCGAACTCGAGGTCGAATTCCGGATACATTTCCTTGGAGACGACCACGTCCTTGATCTTGTCCAAGCCCAGCCATTGCCGCGCAAAGGCCTCGACGAACCGCTCGGTCTTCGGGCTCTCCAACATGCGCCTGGCCTCCCCGGCCAGCACATTGGGATCCGCGAGCAACCCGGCCTGGGCGAGATTGATCAACCGCCCGTCCGGCATCGACGACCAGATGAAATAGGAGAGCCGCGAAGCCAGATCCGCGCTGCGCTCGCGTTCTCCGGCGGCCGCCGGCCGGCCGATGTAGAGGAATGAGCGCGACACGAGAATGGCTGACATCGCGTCCGTCAGCGCTTGGCGGAAGTCCGCGCCGTCACCCCGCAAGCGGCTGAACAGCGAAACATAGCGATCCGACTCGGCCGGATCCACCACCCGCCGAAAAGCAACTCGTGCGAACTGGCTCAAAGTCTCCTGCGCGATTTTCAGTTCGTCGGCGGAATCGCGCGGGCTGGCCACCACCCACGGCGTTTTCGGATCACTCTCGGTGGGGAGAATGTCCACCTCCACCGCATCGAGATGAAGATAGTTGGGCTGCCCGGCGTTCCAGCGCGCCAGGCCCTTCCGGCCGCTGTCGATGCTATCCTCCGTCTGCCGGACGATACCCGGGTGCAGTTCGAGCCCCCCTTCGGTATAAATATCACCTTGGCCGAAGGGCGACCCGGCCAAGGCTCCGTATTCGTGCCGAGCCACGTTCGACAGCACCAGGAGAAGATACGGCACGGGACCGTTTTCCCCCGAATTGGCCAAGGGTGGCAGCGCGTCCTCCAGACGGAATCGATATTCATAGACTCCGGGATGCTCTTTTCCGGCCGTCACATCGTGCTCGCCTGCCACCAGCACCTTGAGGGCTTGGTCGAAGCTGCGGCCGGCTTCAACGCGCAGGATGGGACACGAGCCATCCGCGCCCGGCGTCGCGGCGGCGTGTATCCGAACCACGACTTCACCGGTCTTCCGCGTGGTCTTGATCATCATGAACTGTTCATGGAGCCGGGAGAACCCCCGACCCTCGCCGACCCCGGGCACGTCCCCGGTCGGGATTTCTCCGAACGGCAAGGGACCATACTTGCCATTACGAAAGACCGGAGGCTGCCCCTCTCTCGCTTTTAGGATCGAGGCGATCTTCGCCTCGGGCAGAGGCACGGGAGCGGTGTCCAGCGCCCGGAGGTAACCGAGGCCGCGGGTGTAGTGATAGATATTTTCCGCCTCGATAAAATAGCGGTCGAGCCCCGAATTCCGGTCCCCGAAAAATGCGTATTTATCGAGGGCGTTGCGGGCCGTCTCCAAATAGAGCTGCATGTCCACGTTGGAAATCATGAGTAGATCCGCCGTCGTGTCGTAACCCTTCTCCGACACCGGATCGGGCGGCAGTTGATCCGCAAACGCCGCCGGCACAGCGAACAAATCCTGATAGGTGTGGTTGAACTCGCGTCGCGTCAGCCGCCTCATCGGGAAGGGGCCGTTCTCGCGGCGCTTCACCAGCGCCACCTCCTCCAGAGCGTTAACCACCCAGGCGACCAAGGTCTCCCGCGTTTCCTCCGGCAGCGCCCGGGCATCCTTGGGCGGCATTTCCACGGTCTCCAAGACGGTGCGCACGTGCTTCCACGCCTCAACCGATTGCGCGACTTCAAACCGGGCTCCAAGTTCGTCGAAACGAATCCCGCCCTTCGCGTCGGCGTCGCCATGACAACGGTAGCAATACCGCCGCAGGATGGGTT
>JBDSSU010000513.1:0-7572 GCA_039928635.1 Opitutaceae bacterium
AACCGGCACGCCAGACGCGCGCGCTCCCCGGACCACTATCGACGTCGAGGTACAACAGTTTCTGCGAATGCCCCAAGGCTTGTCCGGGATGTCTACTCGTGTCGTCGGCCTTCGCGCTCTTGAGGCGCGCCAAGCGCTTCCGCTGATCGCCTTCGTTGCCGAACCCCGAGGTCGGTTCGCGCGAGGGTTGACGCATGATCAGCGGACCTTCGACTGTCGGAACACCGTCGCTCTTCGCGAGACACGCTCCGAATAATACGGCTGGTGCCGAAACCCTCGTTGCTCCACGTTGGTCGTCTCCCCGCCCCGAAGATGAACGAATTCCTCCACCCCACGGCGGTGATCGATAGCGCGAATGCGACGATCATCGCGGCGGCGGTCGAGATTGGCGGCCCCACCGTCGACGATGAGCAAATCGCGCGACGCTGCTTTCTCTGGGTTCGTGATTCCGTGGGACACAGCTCCGACAACGGAAATCCCTTGGTGACCTGCGTGGCGTCGGAGGTGTTGAAGCATCGCACCGGATTTTGTTTCGCGAAGAGTCATCTGCTGGCGGCGCTGCTCCGGGCTCGCGAGATCCCCGCTGCGCTCTGTTACCAGCGGCTTGCATTCGACGACGCCGGAACCGCGTTTTTTCTGCATGGTTTGGTAGCGGTATTCCTCAAACGGCACGGCTGGTATCGCGCGGACCCGCGGGGTGGCAAACCTGGCATCTCGTCAGATTTCTGTCCGCCCGCAGAGCATCTGCCTTACACGCCGAAGCTGTCGGGAGAGAAAAATATTCCGGGGCGTTTCGCGGATGCACTGGCATGCGTGACGTCGACCCTGCGTCGCTGGCCGACGGCCGACGAGGTTCGCGCCAATCTTCCCGACTACCCGCCACACGCTTAGCGAGGTCCGGCGCTCCAAGTTCGGCGCATCGGGAATTTCCCGTGGCGACGGGAAGTGCGGGAGGACGATGCAATTGCCGCCTGACTCGTTGAGCTGCGCGCACGACGGTCTTCCGACCTGCGGCAGATTCGGATCGGCCCCCCGCGGTCTTTCCCCGCAGACATTCGCTGTGTTCGCGACGCGATTCGTCGGGCGGCGTTTTCCTGGCCCGGTCAGAGGTCGGAGGTGCGTTCGTGTTTCTTCAAGCGCCACGCGCCGGCCGATTTTCCGAGGTGCTTCAGGCCGGCCAGGACTTCCTGCAGCCCGTGGCGGATGTGGTGGCGCATCGCGGAGTCGGCTGCTTCAGGGGTGCCACGCGCCAGCGCGTCGGCGAGGCGCGCGTGGTAATCGGAGGAGAGATTCCGGCGTTCCACGGCCGTGTCGTAGAGCCAGTAGAAAATGAGCACCTGCTCTTTTTCGATGGCATGGCGCAGGGCGGGACAGCGCGCGCAGTCCGCGATGCGAAGGTGAAAATCGAGATGGAAGCTGTTGACCGAAAAAAGGAATTCGCGGTCGACGGAGCCGGTCTCGCATTGGGCGTAGAGCCGGTCGAGTTCACGCCCCCGCCGGCGCAAATCTTCCTTCTCTGCCGCGGGCGCGCGTTCGGCGAACAGGCGGGCTGCCTGAGTCTCCAGCGCCTCTCGAACGAGTGAGCGGTCCTCCACATCCTGCCGGCTGGGGACGCGGACGCGGGTCCCGACGCGGGGACGGCTTTCGAGCAGGCCTTCGCTTTCCAGCTGCTGCAACGCCTCCGTCACCGGCGGCACGCTGACCGACAATTCCATGGCGAGCTGCCGCCGGGAAAGGGCCATGCCGATCGGGAGGTCGCCCTTGAGGATCTTGTTGCGGATTTCCAGATAGGCGCGCGTGGCCAGCGAGGAAGGTTCCGCTGAGGTGGATTGCGGTGGGGCCACGGGGTGGGACCTGCCATTTCGATCTCCAGCGGCCGGGTCGCGGCGGATGATTTTTCGGACACCTCGCGAGGTGGCAGCGGCCCGTGATTTTGGCATGGGATGAGGTTTCTGCGATGCGGCGCGAACGAGGAACTGTCAACGGTCGCGCGGAAATGTCGCCGCGGCGGGCTTGACGGCGGGTCCCCGTCCCATTCTCTGATATATCAGTTAGCGCGTCCTGTTTCCCCGCCCCATGCCGCCCCGCCGTTCCCACCTCTGCCTGCCGCGCTCGGAGCTCCCATGGATTCTTCCGGACCTCGACGGCGGCTCCCGGTCTCAGCGTGGTGCCGGTGCAGTGCGTGCTGCTCGTGCCGCACGTTGCGGACGTGCTCCTGATTCTCGCGACCGTGCGTTCGCTGCCGCCGCGCCGTAGTAACCGCAGTATCTCGTCCGCTCGCAATTTTCCTCCCGCTTTCGTTCATGAAGATCACTGAAATCCGCACCCGCGTCGTGCAATGGAAGGGCAAGACCGTCCCCTTGCCTCCGCATTTCTGCACCAACCCGATGGACGTGATCGCGCCCATGCTGACCCAGGCCACGATGGGCACGTTCACGTTTCACGGGTGGGTGGTCGTGGAAATTTTCACGGACAACGGCCTCGTCGGCATCGGCAACGCCGCGCTGTCCCCGCCAATTACAAAGCAGGTCATCGATCTTTACCTGAAGCCGCTCCTCCTCGGCGCCGATCCGTGGGACGTCGAATTTCTGTGGCAGCACATGTACCGGAAAACGATGGCCTTTGGCCGCAAGGGCATCGCGATGGTGGCGATCAGCGCCGTCGACATCGCGCTCTGGGATCTCCTCGGCAAATCCGCCAAGCAACCGGTCTACCGCCTCCTCGGCGGTCGCACCAAGCCGCGCATTCCCGTTTATGCCAGCCGGCTTTATTCGACTCCGCTCGACGAACTCGCCCGCGAATCGGCGAAATATAAATCAGAAGGCTACAAGGCGATGAAGCTCCGCTTCGGCTGGGGCCCGGTCGATGGCGCCGAGGGCATGCAGCACAATGTCGCGCTCGTCCGCACCGTGCGCGAAACCGTGGGCGATGGCATCGATGTGATGGCGGATGCCTACATGGGTTGGAACCTCGACTACGCGAAACGGATGATCCCGCTCCTCGAGAAATATAATCTGCGCTGGCTTGAGGAGGCCGTCATCCCTGACGACATCCATGGTTACGCCGAGCTGAAGAAGTTCGGCCGCATTCCGATCTCCGGTGGCGAACACGAATACACGATCTTCGGTTTCCGCGAGCTGATCGAGGCGCGCGCCGTCGACTATATCCAGTTCGACACGAATCGCGTCGGGGGCATTTCCGCCGCACGGAAGATCGCCGCGCTCGCCGAGGCGCATCAGATCCCCGTGATCCCGCATGCGGGCCAGATGCACAATTACCACATCGTCATGGCGAGCTTGAATTCTCCGATGGCCGAGTATTTCCCGCCCGTCGATGTCGAGGTCGGCAACGAACTTTTCTGGTACATCTTCAAAGGTGAGCCGGTCGCGAAGGACGGCTTCATCGACCTCGATGAAAACCTTCCGGGCCTCGGACTCACGATCGACGAGGAGAAACTGAAGCAGTTCGAAGTCATCGGCTGACCATGACGCGCCTCGTCCAAATTCAAAACGGCGATGAGCGCCGCGTCGCGCTCGTCGAGGAACCGCATCTGCGCCTGCTCAAACGCTTCCGTTCCCTCTACGAGATGGTGGCTGCTTCCGAAGTCGCGAACCGCACCCTGGGCTCGCTCGGCAAATCCCAGGCGCTGGACAGCCAGCGCGACGAGGCTGTGGCGCCCGTGAATTCGGCCCTCACGCCGGACCGCTCGTTCCTGTCCTTGATCAAGGCGCACGTCTCCGGAGACACCCTCGACTACGACGCGGTTTACTCGGGGAAATCGAACTGGCGCCTGCTGTCGCCCATCGACCACCCGACTGACGCGGCGCACTGTCTCGTCTCGGGCACTGGCCTCACGCATCTCGGCAGCGCCAAAAACCGCGCCGCGATGCATGAGAAGAGCGCCGCTGAGCTCACGGATAGCATGCGGATGTTTCGCTGGGGACTCGAAGGCGGACGCCCCGCCGCCGGGAAAGTCGGCAATGCGCCCGAGTGGTTCTACAAGGGCAACGCGTCCGTGCTCCGCGCCCCGGGCGAGCCGCTCGACGTTCCTCCGTATGCGGGGGACGGCGGCGAGGAAGCCGAGATCGCGGGCGTTTATTTCATCGATTCCACCGGGCAGCCGCGCCGGATCGGCATGACCTTGGGCAACGAATTTTCCGACCACAAATTCGAGAAGACGAATTACCTCAATCTCGCGAGCTCGAAGATCCGCACGTGTTCGATCGGGCCCGAACTCGTGATCGATCCGGCGTTCGACTCCGTGCCCGGCACGGCCTCGATCGAGCGGAACGGGAAAACGTTTTGGTCGAAGGAAATCGCCACCGGCGAGTCCGAGATGTGCCACAGCCTCGCCAACATCGAGCATCACCATTTCAAGTTCGAAACCCACCGGCGGCCGGGGGATCTGCATGTGCATTATTACGGCGCCTGCGCATTGAGTTTCGGCGAAGGCATCGAGCTCCTCGAAGGAGATGTGATGTCCGTGCAGTTCCAAGGTTTTGGGCGTGCGCTGCGCAATCCGCTGCGTGTCTCCAAAAACGCCCACGTTCCCATCGTCGTTCAACCTCTCCCATGAATCCTCCGCCCAAACCCCGCATCGCTTTGTTCGGCCTCGGAATCATGGGCGGCGGCATGGCCCGGCGGCTCCTCGGCGCCGGTTTCCCGCTGACGATCTACAACCGCAACGCGGCCAAGGCGGCGCCGCTGGTCGCGGAGGGTGCGCAGCTGGCCTCCTCGCCCCGCGAAGCGGCGGCGGGCGCCGATGTCATCATCAGCATGGTCGCGGATGACAACGCCTCGCGCAGCGTTTGGCTCGGTGAAAACGGGGCGCTCCCCGCGGCCGCGCCGGGCGCGATCCTCGTTGAGTGCAGCACGCTCACGGTGGGTTGGATCAAGGAACTCGCCGCGGCCGCCAAAGCCCGCGGGGGCGAACTCGTCGACGCGCCGGTCACCGGAAGCCGGATGCATGCGGCGGCGGGCGAACTCAACTTTCTCGTCGGCGGTTCCGCGGCGGCGTTGGAAAAAATCCGTCCCGTGCTCACGCCGATGAGCAAGAGCATCACTCACCTCGGGCCGGCCGGCAGCGGCGCGTTGTTGAAGCTCATCAATAACTTTGTCTGCGGAGTCCAGGTGGCTTCGCTGGCCGAGGCCCTTGCGATGATCGAGCGCGGCGGACTCAACCGCGCTCAGGCCCTCGAGGTCCTCACGGCGGGCGCACCGGGCAGCCCGCTCGTCAAGATGCTGTCGGTGCGCATGACCACGCCGGACTACACGCCGAATTTTCTGCTGCGGCTGATGGCGAAGGACCTCACTTACGCGTGCCACGAGAGCCAGCAGTATTCGGTTGATTTGAACACGGCTGCCGCCGCCTTGCAGGTTTTCCAACGCGCGATCGATGCCGGACACGGCGAGAAAGACATGGCGGCCGTCATCGAACCGCTCCGGCAGAAATAATTTTCCAAATTCCTCCTCCCATGAAGTCTACCCTGCTCCCCACGCTGTTGTTTGCTTTCGTATCGTCGGCCTTCGCCCAGCCGGTCGCGGTTCCTGCGCCGGCCTCTTCCGCCGCCCCGTTGCCCGTCACGATCCGCGTCGACGCGGCGCAGCCGAAGGGCGAGCTGAAGCCGATCTATCGTTTCTTCGGAGCCGACGAGCCCAATTACTCGTACATGAAGGACGGGAAAAAACTCCTGAAAGACATCGGCGCGCTCGGCGAGCCGCCGGAATATTTCCGCACCCATGGCCTGTTGATGACCGGCGATGGCACCCCGGCGTTGAAGTGGGGCAGCACGAACGTCTACACCGAGGATGCGCAGGGAAAGCCGATCTACGACTGGACGATCATCGATCGGATTTTCGACGCCGGCCTCGCGGGCGGGGTGAAGCCCTATGTTCAGATCGGCTGCATGCCGCAGGCGCTGTCCACCCATCCCGAGCCCTACCAGCATGACTGGCGGCCCGGATTTCCTTACAACGACATTTACACCGGCTGGGCCTACCCGCCGAAGGACTACAACAAGTGGGCTGAACTCATCCACCAGTGGGTGAAGCACTGCGTCGAACGCTATGGGGTGAAGGAAGTCGAGTCGTGGTATTGGGAAGTCTGGAACGAACCCAACATCGGCTACTGGAAGGGCACTCGCGAAGAGTTCCGCAAGCTGCACGACTACGCGATCGATGCGGTGCGGCGCGCGCTGCCGACCGCCCGCGTCGGCGGTCCGGATACGGCCGGCGACGGCGGGGTGTTCATGCAGGAATTTCTCGAACATGCGCTCCGCGGCACGAACCACGCGACCGGCAAGGTGGGTACGCCGATCGATTTTCTTTCCTTCCACGCCAAAGGCACCACCCCCGTCTTCGTTGACGGCAAAGTCCGCATGGGCCTGGGCGGCCAGCTGCGCACGATCGACGTCGCGTTTCGCCGCTTCGCCTCGTTTCCCGAGCTGAAGGGCAAACCGATCGTCATCGGCGAATCCGATCCCGATGGCTGTGCTGCGTGCCAGGGGCCCCACCTCGGCTACCGGAACAACACGATGTATTCGAGCTACACGGCCGCTGCGTTCGCGCGCAAACATCTGCTGGCGGAAAAGCACGGGGTGAATCTCGAAGGCGCGCTGACGTGGGCGTTTCAGTTCGAGGATCAGCCTTATTTCGCCGGCTTCCGCGTGATGTCGACCAACGGCATCGTGCTGCCGGTCTTCAACGTTCACCGCATGATGGCGAAAATGAGCGGGCGTCGCATCGAAGCGACCAGTTCGGGAGACGTCGGGGTAGAAAACATCATCGCCAATGGGGCGACCGGCAATCAGCCCGCCAGCGTGCGTGGTGCGCCGGACATCGCTTCGCTCGCGAGCCTCAACGCCGAAAAGCGCCAGCTGGCGGTGTTGGTCTGGTACTACCACGACGACGATGTCCCCGGCCCGGTTGCCGCGGTGGATCTTGCCATTGCCGGCCTGCCGGCCGGTGTCACCCAGGCGAAGTTGTCGCACTACCGGGTCGATGAAAATCACAGCAACGCCTACACGGTCTGGAAGGGTTTCGGCTCTCCGGTGGCCGTCACGAGGCCGCAGTACGCGCAGCTTCAGGCGGCGAGTCAGCTCACCGCGCTCGAGGGTGCACCGGCGTCCGTCGCGATCGCCAATGGTGCGGCGTCGTTGAAGTTTTCCCTGCCGCGCCAGGGCGTGTCGCTGATGCTGCTCGAATGGCAGTGAGCGGGAAATTTCGCAGCGGTTCTCCCCTTTGATTCCTGGGCGCCGAGGGGTTTTCCCCGCGCCGCTCCCTTTCCATCGGCGGAAAATAAAATCGAACGAGAAAAAATCCGGGTTCGGGACCGGTCTGAAGCGGCGACTCCCGGGCGTTGGTCCCAAGCCCGGCACGTCAGCAAGCGCCCGGTTTTATTCGCTTTGAGTCTGATATCCCGAAGCTGGCTTCGGCTTGGTTGCGAAAGGGTCCGGGGAGCGCGCGCGTCCCGCGTGCTGCGCTCGGCGTCTCGCCGAGAGCGGTTCGGATGGCTCGGGCGGGCCGCCCGAGCTGGCACGCGAGAGGCGCGCGCTCCCCGGACCAATATCGTGA
>JBDSSU010000514.1:0-10305 GCA_039928635.1 Opitutaceae bacterium
AACCGAGCGCCGGTTGTATCTTCAAAAATCCCGTGGGCAACTCGGCGGGCCGGTTGATCGACGAGAGTGGCTTGAAAGGGGAACGAGTGGGGGATGCCGAAGTTTCCGGCGTGCATGCCAACTTCATTGTCAACCGCGGAAGCGCGACCGGAGACGACGTGCTGGAGCTGGTGCGACGCGTGCGTGCGCGCGTGCGGCAGGTCAAAGGCATCGATCTGGAGCCCGAGGTGTTGCTCTACGGCAAGCCATGGAAGGACGTTTTATGAACCAGCCCATCATCGCAGTTTTCTCCGGAGGCATCTCCGCGGAACGGGAGGTGTCCGTGGGCTCTGGTCGCGCCTGTGCCATGGCGCTGGCGCGCTCGTTTCCGACGCGGCTCTTCGATCTGAACTCTGACGTCCTGCCGGACGAACTCGATGCCAGCCGCCATGTCGTTTTTTCGACTTTGCACGGGACGTTCGGGGAAGATGGAGGAATGCAGCGCTTGCTCGAAGCTGCGGGAGTGCAGTACGCCGGATGCGAGGCGGCAAGCAGCGCCCTGACGATGGACAAGACGTTGACGAAACAGACCGTCGCTGCCCGCGGCGTGCGGGTGGCGAAAGGGATTCAGTTCGCGGCGGATCAGAAACCGACGACGGGCGACGTCATCGGGGAGCTGGGGGAGAACGTAGTCGTGAAGCCCAATGCCGAGGGCAGCAGCGTGGGTTTGAGCATCATTTCCGGGCGGGCGCAGCTGGAGGAAAAGCTGGCTTCGATCACGAGGGGATCGTGGCTCGTCGAGCAGCGCATCGTCGGGCGGGAGCTTTCCGTCGGGGTGCTGCGCGGCACGGCGATGGGTGTCGTGGAGATCCGGCCGAAGTCGGGTGTGTATGATTACACGAGCAAATATACGAAGGGGTTGACCGAGTATTTTGCCCCGGCGCCCCTGGAGGCGACGACGACGGCCGAGGTGAAGGCGGCGGCGGAGACGGCCTTCGCGGCGTGCGGATGTCGTGACTACGCGCGCGTCGATTTCATTTTATCCGAGCACCACCCGCTTTATTTGCTCGAAATCAACACGCTCCCCGGCATGAAAGAAACCAGTTTGCTGCCGATGAGCGCACGTTGCGCGGGACTGGATTTCACGGCGTTGGTTCGAGAAATGGTCACGCCCGCGTTACAGCGTTTTCAAACCGCAGCGGCCGTCCATCCCCAGTGAGCAAAGATCTTCCTTCGACTCCGCATACCCGCAGCTGGCGAGACATCTCCCAGCCGGTGAGCGCGCGCGCGATGTCGGGTGGGGGGCGTCGGCGCTGGATCATGGCCAGCTTCCGGGTGGCGGCTTTCACGACGGTGCTGACGACGGTGAGCTGGTGCTCGTGGCAGGTGTTTGAAATCTTGCAGTACGGTCCGGAGAAAATGCCGGCGTTCATGAAGACCGCGCCGGTCAAGGACGTTCAGCTGGAAACAGACGGCGTGTTGGGTCTTCCCTGGCTGACGTCAACGCTCGCGCTACCCAAGGGAGTTTCGTTGTTGAAGCTGGACCGCTTAAAGTTGCAGGAGCGTTTGCTCGCGAGCGGCCAGGTCCGGGTGGCGACGTTGCGATGGGATCTGCCGGACACGCTGGCCATCACGCTATCGGAGCGGTCGCCGGTCGGGCGGGTGAAGGCGGCATACCCGGACGGGCTGCAACAGGAGCTGTTGGTGGCGCGTGACGGGGCGGTTTTTCACGGCGCGGATTTTGATCCGGCGATGATCGAAACTCTGCCCTGGCTGGAAGGCTTCGCGCTGGCCCGGAAGAACGGCGTGTTTCTCCCCTTGGTGGGAATGGAGGCGGTGGCGGAACTGCTGGCGAAGGCAAAACGCGAAGCGGAGGAACGCTATGGAACCTGGGAAGTGGTTTCTCTCGCCCGACTGGCGTCGGACGGGGAGATCGAGGTGCGCACGCAAAGCGGTACGCGGATCATCTTCGGAACGCGCGACGATTATTTCCGCCAGCTGGCGCGACTCGACACGCTGCTCGATCTCGCGGAAAAAACGCACCCCGGCCAGGTGATGGGTGAGATCAACCTCGCGGTTGGTCCGCAGGTGCCGGTGATATTCGCCGCGGCGTCCCACGCGCTTCAGGATGAGCGCGGCGGACTGCCGATGATCCGTCCCCCCGCGCGCGCACCGGGTATTTCCGCCTCTCCGCACCTGCAGGTACAATTAAAACGTGAGCTCTAGAACCACCTTCATTGGGGCCGTTGAAATCGGCACATCGAAAATCACCGTCCTCATCGGTGAATATACCGGGCGCGAGCTCGCGATCATCGGCTGCGGAGAATGTTCCTCCCGCGGCGTCATCAAGGGAAGCGTGGTGGACTACAAGGCGGCCAGCGAGAGCACGCACAGCGCGCTCGAGCAGGCGGAGCGCGATGCCGGCGAGCGGATCGATCTCGTGTTTCTCGCGCAAACCGGTGGTCACCTCGAAGGTTTTTATAACGAAGCTTCGTTAAACGTGAAGGCTTCCGACAACATGATCGACGCGGGCGATATCCGCACGGTCTGCGATCTGGCCAAGTCCAAGGAACTCCCAACCGGCCGGATGGTGGTGCACAATATCCGGCGACCGTTTCGTGTCGACGGGCGTTTGGTGCCGACCTCGCCGGAGCATTTGGTCGGGCAGCGATTGGAAGTGGGTTACTGGACGGTGCACGGCCAGGAACAACGCCTCGCTGACAACATCCACGTGATTCGCGGCTTCAACCTCGAGGTCCGTGAGCTCGTCCTCTCGAGCCTCGCCACGGGGCACATGGTGACCACCTCGGAAGAGCGGCAGCATGGGGTGCTCGCGATCGATATCGGTGCGGGCACCACCGATTACGTGCTCTACCGCGATGGCGTGCCGCATACCACGGGAGTCGTTCCTGTCGGAGGCACGCATTTGACGAACGACATCAGCATCGGTTTACGGCTCACCGACGGTCAGGCCGAGAAACTAAAACTGCGTTTCGGCCGGGCGAGTGTGCAGACCCGCGATAAGGGAGCGAAAGTCTGGCTCGATGGAAATTTCGCGATTGGCGATCGGCAGTTCCCGCAACTCGCGATCGAGCAAATCACTTCAGCTCGGACTTGGGAGTTGCTGGAAGTTGTGAAGAAGAAGCTCGGGAACGCGTTTTCGGCCGAAACCTGCACCGCGGGTGTCGTCCTGAGCGGGGGGAGCGCGAAACTCACGGGCATTGCGGAGGCCGCCGCGAAGATCTTCGGGGTGCCCGCTCACTTGGGTGAAGCCCCGACTTGGGTTGCCGAAAATCTGCGCGATCCGGGATATCACACGGCCTTGGGTCTGTTGTATTACGGAGTCAGTGCGCAGTCGGAGCGATCGACGCCGGAACGTCGACGCAGCGGCTTCCTGGGAAATGTGAAACGTCTTTTTGCCAGCGCCTGAGCTATCCATGAATCTGAACGAACTTCCCCTCGAGCATTCGCTGCTCACCGACCGGAACATCGCGATCAAACTCGTGGGCGTGGGCGGCGCGGGCTCGAATGCCGTCGACCGTCTCAAGATGGAAAATCTCGAGCGGTTGCAGATGGCCGTGATCAACACGGATCATCAGGCACTCGCGAGTTCGCCCGTGCAGGACAAGGTGCTTATCGGGATGAGCGTCACGCGCGGGCTCGGAGCCGGAGGCGATCCGGAACTCGGACGTGAAGCGGCGGAGGCCGATCGCGAAAAAATTGCCAGGGTCGTCAAGGACTGTGACCTCGTGTTTCTCGTGACCGGAATGGGTGGCGGCACCGGCAGTGGAGCTTCACCGACTGTCGCGGAAATTGCGGCGGAGTCGGGCGCACTCGTCATCGCGTTTGTCACGATGCCTTTCAGTTTCGAAGGCGGGCGCCGTTTGAAGCAGGCCGAGGAAGGGCTGCAGGCGCTCCGCAAAGTGTGTGACGCGGTGATCCCGTTGCCGAACGATATTCTCCTCCAAGAGGCGGCGGAAAACGAAACGGTCCTGGATTCGTTTGCGCGGGCGGACGAATGGATTGGCCGCGGCGTGAAATCGATTTGGTCGATGCTGTTCAAGACGGGCCTGATCAATCTCGATTTCGCGACATTGCGGCAGGCGTTTCAGCATCGCGGCGGAAAAACGCTTTTCGGATTGGGCGAAGGTGCGGGCGAAAACGCCATGGCCGACGCGGTCGCGAGTTTGCGGCTTTGCCCCTTGCTGCATACGCCGGAATTTTCCCGCAAAGCGGATCGGCTCCTCGTCAATATCATCGGTGGAGCGGATCTCACGCTGCCCAAGGTCAATGAACTGATGAGCGCGATCGCCGAGCAATTTGGGAGGGACTCGCACATCATCATGGGCGCAGTGATTGACGAAGACCGGCAAGGGCGGGTGGAAGTGTGCGTACTCGGCACGAGCGATATGGGCGGCCGCGGCGCCGCCACGCGGCGTCCTCCCATAATTTCCCGCGCCAAGCCGCCGGCGATTCGCGGCGAGGTTCCCGCCGTGCCGGGTCGAGGCGCGCCGATTCGCGACGAGCTTGCAACGGTGAAGCACCTCGCCGTTTCAGAGAGCGCGGAGACCAGAAACGACGAGGCGGCGAAAATCGCGCAGGAAGAGTTTGGCTTCGGGGAAGTGGAGAGCCGGGGACATTTCGAAAAAACCGATCGCAATCTGTTTGATGGCCAGGATCTCGACGTTCCGACGTACCTGCGCAGAGGGATTAAGATTACTTTGTAGTTTCGGGATTATCGCCGGGCGGTGTTCGTGCTGCCCGAGGAGGCCGGAAGTGTTGGAAGTGCCTTCCGTGTGAGCGCGCTGAAGGGGAGGTCCGCCAATTCATGAATTGATGCGGGTCTATTTGCGCCGATCCGCACATCACCGATGGACTTAAATCACGGGTCTCGTTTTTCGGGTCCTTGGCAAACGGGGATGCTTCTGCATTGTCCCGCGCATGTTTGTTGACGAATGCTCAGTGAAACTGGCCGCGGGAGATGGCGGCCGTGGTTGTATCGGCTTCCGCCGGGAAAAATATGAACCTTGGGGTGGCCCCAATGGCGGCGATGGCGGTCGGGGCGGCGATGTCATCCTGGTCGGCGATGTAAACACCAACAATTTGGTCGATTATAAGTTCCAGCCGCACTGGAAAGGTGAGCGCGGCGAACACGGCCAGGGGGCCGATTGTCACGGGCGCGACGGCAAGCACTGCGTCATGAAGATGCCTTTGGGCACGATCGTCACCGACATTGCCACCGACAAAGTGGTCGCGGAGATCATCGAGGAGGGGCAGCGAGTGATCCTGTGCAAAGGGGGGAATGGCGGGTGGGGTAACACGCATTTCAAAACCTCAACCAACCGGGCGCCACGCCGCGCCAATCCAGGCCAGGACGGTGAACGCGGGGAATATCGTCTCGTGCTCAAGAGCATCGCGGACGTGGGATTGGTGGGGTTTCCGAATGCCGGGAAATCTTCGCTGACGAATGCGATCACAAAGGCCCGCCCGAAGACGGCCGCTTACCCGTTCACGACGCTCCATCCGCAAATTGGCGTGATCGAGTATCCCGACGAGCGACGCGGGGACCGGCGCCTCTTGCTGGCGGATGTTCCGGGGCTGATTGAGGGAGCGCACGAGAATCGCGGTCTGGGCCACCGGTTTCTCCGGCACATTGAAAGGTGCGCCGTGTTGTTGATCCTTCTGGACATGGCGGGCACCGACGGCCGCGATCCACGCGAAGATTACAAACATCTGCTCCACGAGCTGAAACTCTACGATCCCGCCTTGCTGGATAAACCCCGCATCGCGGTCGCGAACAAGATGGATGTCCCGGAATCCGCGGCGCATCTCGCGAAATTTAAGCGCCGGTACAAAGCGGCCGATGTGGTGGAGATCTCCTGCCAGACCGGTTCCGGTCTTGAGCAACTAAAAAAAGATTTGTTAAAACGAGTCACAAAATTGCGCGCCCAAGAAAAAGTTTCGCGTGCCACTGCGGCGTGAACCACGTTCGCCCCTCATGGCTACGTTAACCGAACATAAGACGCTCCTGATGCGTGCGAATCGCACGCTGGGATCGGCCCTCATGGAGCTGAATCTGGTGAAGATTCAGGACATGGAGCAGGCGAACGAGAAGCTTTTGGAAATGGTCGCGCAAAACCAGCTTCGCCAAAGCAGCATCCTCGCGATTTTGGCGTTCGATCTGAAAGTTCTCCGGGAGGAAGACCTCCTGCAGCACGTGGTCGAAGTCGATGGCGTCGGACTCGTCGACCTCCGCGATTACGATGTGCCCGATGAGTCCCGGAAGAATCTCGACATGGGCGCTTGTTGGGCAACGTGGTCGGTCCCCTTCGACAAGGAGGAGGAATTTTTCTTCGTCGCCACGGCTTACTATCTCAGTCCCGCGGTGCGCGCGTTTTGGGAAAAGCAGCTCGGTGGTGCGATTTTGTGGTTTGGAACCACCCTCGAAGGCGTCGCGGATTATCTGGAACGACTCCAGAGCGAGCGTACCGCTTCGTTGAATCCGTTTGCCGCGGTGACGCAGGCGCCGTTTGTTCCAGGAGTCGTCGCGCCGATCTCCACGGGCACGCCCCGGATTTTCGCGCCGGCGAGCAAACCTTAATTCTCCGCCATGCCCCTGGGAAAAGTTCAGAGTCAGATCATCGCGAAGTTGGAGGAGATGGGTCGTCTCACCTCGAAGCAGCGCGCGGGCATCGCGGCTCGCCCGGAGGATCTCAACGGCGACGCGCTCGACCGGCTGTTACAGGACGACTATAAAGTCACCCCGTTCTACTGCCTGGTCGCGAAAGCGCGCGCGCTCAACATCGCGCCGTACAACGTCGCTCATTACCGGGTGGGTCCATCGACGTTTGAACGCGTGCCGCAGGATTTCTGTCAGGAAAATCTCGTGATTCCCGTCGGCATGCTGGGCGATTTGTTGCTCGTCGCCTTTGCGAATCCGTTCGAAGTCACCCTGCCGCTGAAGATCCAGGAGATGACGGGCAAGAAAGTGGTCCGCCTGCTCGGTCGCGAAAAAGACATCCGTGATAAATTCAGCAAGGGGAACGACCAGGCTTCCGGCTTTGATGACGTCGTGCAGAAAATCGGAGCGGAGTACGGCGCCGACACGGAGCCCGATCTCAAGGATGACGAAGTCAGCGAAGAATCGGGGCCGATCATCCAGCTTTCGAACCGCATCATCGAGGACGCGTTCTATCTCGGCACGAGCGATATTCACATCGAGCCGCAGGAGAAGGAAGTTGTCGTCCGTTACCGCGTGGATGGAATTTGCCAGGAAAAGCTCCGGCTTCCCGCGAAGGTTGGCCCCGCGTTGATCGCTCGCCTGAAGATCATGTGCAACCTGGACATTTCCGAGCGCCGGTTGCCGCAGGACGGACGCATCGTCTTCAAACAATTCACGAAGAAATCCCTGGATATCGATCTGCGTGTTTCGACAGCACCCTTGAACCACGGCGAAGGCGTCGTGATGCGTATTCTCGACAAGCAAAAGAGCACGCTGCCGTTGCCGGCGCTCGGTTTCACCGAGGAGAACCTCGCCAAATACCGCGACCTTATCCGGCAGCCTTACGGGATGATTTTGCATTGTGGCCCCACCGGCTCGGGTAAATCGATGACGCTTTATTCGGCGCTCAATGAGATCAACACGCCGGATATCGTGATCCGCACCGCGGAGGACCCGATCGAATACACTCTTTCCGGCATCAACCAGATGCAGATGCACCGGCAAATCGGGCTCACCTTTGCCTCGGCCTTGAGGTCATTTTTGCGGCAGGACCCCGATATCATTCTCGTCGGAGAAATTCGTGACAAGGAGACCGCGGGCATCGCGGTCGAAGCCGCGCTGACCGGTCACCTTCTGATTTCCACGCTGCACACCAACGATGCGCCGGGAACGATTGCGCGTCTTACGGACATGGGCGTGGAGCCGTTCATGATTTCGTCATCGCTTCTCTGCGTGTGTGCGCAGCGGCTGATGCGGCGGGTGTGCAAACAATGTCGCGTGCCCTACCAACCCGAGGGCCGCGAAAAGGAATTGCTGGAAAAGGCCATCGGCTGGACCGGTCAGATCTATAAGCACCATCCGAAGGGCTGTCCGAAGTGCTCGGGAAACGGCTACAAGGGGCGGCTGGGCATCCATGAGCTGATGGTGAACAACGAGGAGTTGGTGACGGCCATCAACAAGGGTTGCGAGTCGGGTGAGTTGAAGAAGATCGCGATCCGCGGCGGCATGAAAACGCTGCACCAGGACAGCCTCCTGAAAGTGAAGGACGGCCTCACGACCATGGAAGAGGCGGTCGCCACGGTGCCGCCTGATTTGTGAGTTTGGCGGGGATCAACGGCCAAACTTCGTGATTCCGACGTTCGCTGCGGCGCGTCGAAATCGGTCCACTTTTCCATGAAACCAATCGTTCTTATTTTTATCGGAGCCGCCTTGCTGGTGAGCGGGGTGGGCTGTGGCCGCAAGACGAGCGCGTCGAAAAAAGAAATCACCAGCCTGCAGCGCAAGGAGGCCGCGACCCTCGTGGCGGAAGCAGAGTTCGCAATGAACGTCCGCGACCTGGCCCGTGCTGAAAAATTGCTCACCAAGGTCGTCGAGCTCAGCCCGGATATTGGAGATTACTGGATCGGGCTTGGCTCGGTGCGGAAACGTCTCGGCGATCGAGACGGTGCGAAGCGAGCTTACCAATCGGCGTTGGAGGGTCAGGAGGAAGCGGCGAAGGCCGACAAAAAAAACACGGCCGCTTTGCTGGAGCAGGTTCGCATTCTGGCGCTGCTGGGGCGCGTCGACGATGCCCGGAAGGCGCTTGAGAAAGCGCAGAAAAATTTTCCCGAGGACAGTGCGATTCGGACGTACATCAAGGAACGTGAGTTGGACGACATGCTGGCGGACCCGACCTTCAAGGACATAGCCCTTTGACGATGGGTCGCGGATGCACGGCTACTGGCTCGAGTTTTCCCAGGTGGCGCTGGCGCATTGTTTGGCCGTGATAAGCCCGGGCCCTGATTTCGCCATCGTCGTCAAACAGAGTGTAACGCATGGCCGTCGCATCGCGATCTGGACCAGCATCGGCGTCGGCTCCGCGATTTTTTTCCACATCGCCTATTCTCTGCTTGGTCTCGGGCTGCTGATTCGAAGCTCCCCGTTCTGGTTCAATTCAGTGCGTTACGCCGGGGCGGCTTATCTCGGCTGGCTCGGTTGGCAGGCACTGCGCGCCGAGCCCCGCAATTTCTCTCCCGTTGTGAAGGAGCGCGCAATCCAGGCGCCCGCGGCTGCGCGCGCATTTGCGACGGGTTTTCTGACCAATGCACTCAATCCGAAAGCGACCCTTTTCTTTGTTTCGCTCTTCGTGCTGCTGGTCAGTCCCGGTACGCCGCAAATTATCCGCGCTGCTTATGGCGTGTGGATGGCGCTCGGGACGATGGCTTGGTTTTCCCTGGTGGCGGTGCTGTTCACGCGACCGGAAGTGCAGCGGCGCTTTCAACGCCAGGCGCATTGGATCGATCGGGTCCTTGGCTTGGTGCTGCTCGGATTCGCGTTGGCACTCCTGTTTACCTCCGGAGGAAATTAAGTTTTTCCCGCGGGAGTGGCGGAGAGTGTTTCCTCGAACAGGGGAGCAGCAACCTCCTGCACCGCGAGGAGGAGCGCGCTCAACTCCGTGGCGGCGCGAATCACCAATCCGAAGATCCAGCGTTGGCGTTGCGCGTCGACGCTGGGGGAATCAGGGGAGGGAAGGGGTGGCCGAAAATTCTGCAATGCGGTCGACAACGCCTTTAGCGCCGCGCGATCGGGCGACCCGCGCTCCACGGTCTCCGCGACTTCTTCCAACGCCTGGCCGCCGAGGTCGGCAAATTGCGTGAGCTGCGGCACGGCGAGCGCCGCTCCCGGGGTGAGATGCAGGGTCATCACGGTCAGCGCGCGGGTCAGGCGTTGATTGCCGTTGGCGAGAGTCGCGGCTTGTTCGAGACCTTCCCGCCGATTTTTCGGATCGCCCGTCATTCGCTGGAGCGAAGAAAACAGGGCGCTATTGGCTCCTTCGGCCCGGCGTTTCGCGTCAATGGTTTCCTCGTCGTAGGGGCCGCCGACGCGCAGGCGGGCCATCAGCAGCTGGAGAAACTCGCGATTCGCCCGCAGGCCCCGCGCAAGAATGGGCGGGAAGCGATCGCGTTCCCACACCGGCCAGAAAAACAGCGCCGCCATCAGAGCGAGCGCGCCGCCAGCCAGCGTGCTCAGCAGACGTTCCACCGTGAACCCCAGGGTGACCGGATGCTCGGCCTCGGTGAGCAACACGAGGAACAGCGTGATGAAGAAAACGGCGACGGCGTAGT
>JBDSSU010000515.1:0-11815 GCA_039928635.1 Opitutaceae bacterium
CGAGGCCGACGCGGATCGCCTGGCCGCCGCCCATCGAAAGTCCCATGATCGCCCGGTTCGCGCGGTCGGGGGCGACGCGATATTTCGACTCAACCAACGGGATGACTTCCTGAGTGAGATAGCGGTCGAAAGTGTCGTTGTTCTGGCCCTGGGGTCCGCCCAACGGAACCGAATGACCCCACGGCATGACGATGATCATCGGCACCATTTTTTTCGCGGCGATCAGATTGTCCGCCATGAAATTGGCGCGTCCCGCCGCGGTCCAATCGCTCGGCGTCCCGTTGTTGCCGTGGAGCAGATAGAACACGGGGTATTTCGCAGGGCTGTTCGGATCGTAGCCCGGTGGCGTGTAGACGTAGAAGTAGCGGGCGTCGTTGGTGACTTTGGAATTGTGCCAGTTGATATCGATCGAGCCGTGGGGCACGTCCGTCCGAACATCCCACGTGGTGGCGGGATCACCGGGAATGTTAACCATGCTTGCCGAAGTGCGCATGCGCAGCTTGACGATCGGGTTGACGGGATCGGCGATGTCCACGCCGTCCATCGTGAAATTGTAGATCCAATAGCTGGGCTCAATCGGACCGAGCGTGACGCTCCAGACCCCGCTGGCGTCCTTCGCAAGATTGTGAGGGATGTTGTCCCATTGGCCGAGCACGCTGACCTTGTTGGCGTTGGGCGCGAGGAGTCGAAACGTCACGCGGCGGTCGGAAGCGACCTCAGGCGAAACGACATTCGGCGCACGGGCCGGGGCCGGCGCGGGAGGAGCAGGCGTCGGGGCAGGCTGAGCAAAAGCAGCAGGAGCGAGCATGAGGAACGCACCCAGGAGCAAGCAGGGACGACAGGTAGGGGTGACCATGAGGATTGAGGCAATGTGAGGGGATGTTCGAGTCAAGCGGCGCAACACGGGGCGGTTGATCGTGTAGTGGGCCTGCACGAGAAGCCGCGTGGCGCCGGACGAAACCCGACAAAGCTGGGACTTGCCTGAATGAAAATGCCGCGCTACGTGCTGGGTTATGAAAAACCCCGTTACCCTTTCCCGCCGTGAAATTTTGAAAACGCTGGGCGCTGGCGCAGCGCTTCTCGGCAGCGGAGTGCTTTCAAACGCGGTGCTCGCGGCAGAAACGCCCGCCGCAGCCGGCACCGCTTCCCCGTTCACGCTGCCAAAACTCGGGTACGCCTATGACGCGCTCGAGCCGCATTTCGACGCGCGCACGATGGAGATCCATCACTCAAAGCATCACCAAGCCTACATCGATAACGCGAACAAAGCGCTGGCCGGATCTCCCGCCCTCGCAAAAACGAGCGCCGAAAGCATTTTGAAAAACCTGAATGCGGCCCCGGAAGCGGTCCGCACCACCCTGCGCAATAATGTGGGCGGACATGTTAACCACAGCTTTTTCTGGCAGGTGATTGGCCCCCGCGCGGGCGGCGCAAGCTCCCCCGGCGGCGATCTTGCGAAGGCGATCGATAAAAAATTTGGCTCGTTCGAAAACTTCAAAACCGAATTCGCCGCCGCCGCTGCCACACGTTTTGGAAGCGGCTGGGCCTGGCTGGTGGCCAAGGACGGTGCGCTCAGTGTAACTTCAACGGCCAATCAAGATTCCCCGTTGATGGACGGCGCGACTCCCCTCCTCGGCCTCGATGTCTGGGAGCATGCCTACTATCTGAAATACCAAAACCTCCGGGCTCAGTATGTCACTGCATTTTGGAATGTGGTGAACTGGCAGCGAGTCGCAGCCAATCACTCCGCAGTCTCCTAAAAACGGAGCAGCCCTAATTCCCCTTTGCGCCGCGGCGGCTCTCCTGCTGCGCGCCAGAAAGTAAAGCTCCCCGAGGCAAGCCCCGGGGCATTTGAATCAATCCATCCGGCTGCTTCTGTGGGCGGGTGCCCTCACCCCGCTGATTTCAGATTTCGCAGCGCATGCCTCGCAGGGTGAGGGCACCCCGCCTACATCCCATCAAGCCGGAGCAAGCTCCGGGTTATTTGACCCATAGAAAATAAAAAACGCGTCTGAAAAGACGCGTTGCGAGCGGAACTGGGGAAGTCAGGTCAGTTGACCGCAGGCATCCCGGAGGACTGGCGTTCAGTCTGGGGAACGGTCGGAGCCACCCCAAAAAACTCTACAATGTGCCCCACCCCCGCATAGCCACGTGCCTTGAGTTTTTCTTCGATCTTCACCAAAGCAGCGTGCAACTCGGCCGAAGTCTCCCCGTCGAGTTCCTCTACGCTGTTCGTCGCCTTGCACACCACGTGATAGTGCATCGGCTGTCCGAGATTGATTTCGTAGAGACTGGTACCGTTGTGAAAAAAAGCGCGGCGCACCAATCCGATCTCTTCGAATGCGGCCATGCAGCGATAAATCGTCACCAGATCACAGGCATCCGCACCAACCATCTCATGGATCTGCTCAATGCTGGTCGGCTGCGGGCGGTTACTCAGTGCGGCCAAAATGGCGAGACGGGGTTGAGTGATCCTTAATCCAGCCGTTTTTAATTTCCCCGTCGCAAATTCCAGAGCCTGCTGATTGTTGCCCGGTTGGGCCCCAGTCAGCGGGTGATTCGTCTGGGTTGATGCAATCATTGGAATTTACAAAACGGACACGGGGATGGTTGGTCAAGAACACTCGTGGTTCGTTCCCGCTCCATAGAGTTAATACCGTGCGAACCACTCCATGCTCTCAGGACGATATTGCGTGAAACCAGCGAGTGTGCATTTTCCGCGCCAAGGAACCCATGCAACAAGACCCCGATTTTGCTGAGATCATCAGCGTGATTTGTAAGGACGACCCCCGTTTCGACCGGAAGGCGTACGATTTCGTCCGCTCGGGACTTGATCAAACCGTCAAAGAACTTCGGAAGAAAGATGCGGGACGCGCCGAGCGCTCAAAACACGTTAGTGGGTCGGAACTCCTTGAAGGATTGAGAGTTTATGCATTGGACCAATTTGGTCCGCTGACGATTACGGTCCTTCACTCCTGGGGGCTCCGCCGGGGTAGTGACTTTGGCGAGGTCGTTTTCAACCTGATCGACTATAATATTTTTTCGAAGACCGAAAAGGATCGGCGCGAAGATTTCGCCGACACTTACGATTTTGAAGATGCGTTCGTGAAGCCTTTTCAACCCGCCCGCAAATCACGCGGCACTTCCGCCGGAGCGGTAGGGGCGGTCTAAAAAGGTGTTGCGCGGTCCGTCGGACTGCGATCTCGCATCGGTGGCCGAGGCCACCGTAATTCATTCATGGCCAAACCGTCTCCTGCCACTGCCGACCTTCATCTCCTCGAGCCCTTCTGGCGCGAATCGGTCGAGCGCGTTGTACTGCCGAATGGCCTCACCCTCATCCTAAAGCCGGATCGTTCCGCGGCTCTGGCTTCGGTGCAGGTCTGGGTGAAAACCGGAAGCATCCACGAAGGGAGTCAGCTGGGCGCGGGGCTTTCCCATTACCTCGAACACATGCTGTTCAAGGGGACGACCCGCCGACTAGGTCGCGAGATCTCGGCGACGGTGCAGGCTCATGGTGGCTACATCAACGCGTACACGACGTTTGACCGGACGGTGTATTATATCGATTTGCCCAGCGAGCACACCGCCGTGGCCGTCGACCTGCTGGCTGATGCGGTTTTGCGTTCGACCCTCCCTGCCGACGAAGCTCTGAAGGAAAAAGACGTCATTCTGCGCGAAATCGCGATGACGAAGGATGAGCCGGACAGCCGTATGTGGGACGCTCTTTTTTCCACCGCTTTTCGCGAGCACCCTTATCGCCAACCCATCATCGGGCATCGCGAAGTGTTTTCCGCCGTCACGCACGAGGACCTTCTCGCCTATTATCAGGCAAGGTACGTCCCCAACAATCTCGTCGTCGTCATCGTCGGAGACATCGACGTCGCTGAGACACGGACAATCGTTGAACAACATTTCGGAATTCCCCCCCGTGTTCGTCTTGCGCCCGTGCTCGTGCAAAATGAACCGCCTCAGCTGGCCACGCGTGAAGAACACCGCTTCGAAGATGTCGAGGTTACGCGCGCGGTTCTGGCCTGGCAAATCCCCGGGCTAACCCACCCCGACGCTCCGGTGCTCGATCTGCTGTCGATGGTGCTGGGCAGCGGCGACAGCTCGCTTCTCTGGCAGGATGTGCGAGAGAAAGCCGGACTGGTGCATACGGTCGACGCCTCGAGCTGGAATCCCGGCAGCGGCGGCCTGTTCTGCATCTCCTTCACGAGCGACGCGGAGAAACGCGTGCCGGCTGCCGCCGCGATCCATCGCACGCTTGCACGTTGTGCCGCGAAAGGATTCACCGCGGCGCAGCTGAAGAAGGCACTGCGGCAACTGGTCGTGAGCGAAATCAATGCGCGCAAAACCACGAGTGGCCAGGCTTCCCGGCTTGGCGCCGCGGAAGTCGTCGTGGGCGATCTCGACTATAGCCGGGCCTACTTCGAACGGGTGCGCCGCATTACTCCCGCCGAGCTGCGCCGCGCTCTGAAAACGTACCTGGTGCCCGAGCACCTTTCCTCGATCTCACTGAATCCAAAAGCCGCCGCCCCGATTGCTCCCGCGGCCATCACCGCGGGCTCCGCCCGTCCCGATTTCTCCGAGATCAACCTCCCCAATGGAGCGCGTCTTCTGCTCCAGCCCGTCCGCCATCTTCCGAATCTGCATCTGCGCCTCCTGATGCAAGGGGGACCGCTGTTCGAAGAGCCGGGACGTCGAGGGGCAACCGCGTTGCTCGCGACCATGTTGACGCGCGATACGCGCCATCATTCATCGGCTGAGGTGGCGCAAAGCATCGAGGAGGTGGGCGGCTCATTTTATCCTTTCTCCGGCAACAACAGCCTCGGCATCGCCGTGGAAGTTCTGCCCCCCGATTGGCGACGCGCGCTGAAAATCATCGAACAGGCCACGCTCTTTCCCGCGTTCAAACCAGCGACTTTCGAACTCGAACGCGATGCCCAGTTTGCGGCCTTGCAGCAGGACGACGACGACGTCGTCACGCTCGCGCGCAAGCGGCTCCGGGCAAAATTTTTCGGAGACCATCCACTGGCCCTCGACGCGCACGGCGACGAGTCAGGAGTGAAAGCACTCGCCCCGCGTGACCTGGCCCACCTCCACCGCCATTTAAGCGTGGGCTCGAATGTCGTGCTCGCCGTCGCAGGAGATTTCGATCCGCGTGTTCTCGGGCCCGCGCTAAAATCTTTTCTCGCCAAACTGCCTCGGGGAAAAATCACCACCCCGACCGTGAGCTTCACCGGCCCGGCCGCCGCCGGAGAATTCACCGAGATCCAGGCCCGAGAACAGGCGGTGCTTGGCCAGGCCTTCCCGGGACCTCGGGTTAATGCGGATGATGCCTACATCGCGGAGGTCGCCGACGAGTTGTTCAGCGGCATGGCTTCGCGGCTGTTCGAGCGCGTCCGCGAGGAAAAAGGTCTCGCCTACTTTATCCGCTCGGGGCGGGTGATCGGTTTGGACACGGGCATGTTTTATTTCTTCGCCGGAACCCAACCCGGACGGGAAGCAGAAGTGCTCGCGGAAATCGACGCGGAGATCGCGCGCGTGCAATTTGGCGGCGTGGAGGCCGCGGAACTGGCCCGCTGCCAGACACGGCTAAAAGCCGGCCGACGGCAGAGCCTGCAGACGAACTCAGCGCGAGCGATGCAGGCGGGGCTGCACGCCTTGCAAGGCCTGCCCATCAACGACTGGAAAAACTACGACGCCCGCATCGACGCCGTCAGCGTGCCTGACCTCGCCGAGTTCGCGCGGCGGTATTTCCAGCGGACTCTGCGCACCCAGCTCGTGGTGCGGCCTTAGTCACCGCGCCGGCCCTACGCGCTCCGATCGACCTACTTCTTTTCGACGAATCCTCCGCTCCACTTGAGCTTCGTGCGAACGACGGAAAAGTGCGCGTAGTCCGCTCGTTGCACGAGGGGCAACTGAACTTTCGCGACCGAAATCTCCACGGGCGAACCGTCGCTCATCTTCAACTTTCGCTGACCATCGATCACGACGAGCAGCCGTGAACCTTCGGTGCGGTTGAACACGCGCAACTTCACCTTGTCCCGAAAGATAATCGAGCGATTGCTCAGCGTGTGGGGGCAAATCGGGGTCATCGCCACCACGTCCGCGCCCGGGTGAATGAGAGGTCCCCCCGCGGAAAGATTGTAGGCCGTGGATCCGGTCGGCGTGGAAAAAATCAATCCATCGCAGGTGTAATCTGTCACCAGTTCGTCGTCGGCGAAAACCTCCAGCCGCACCAAACGGGAATTAATTTCGTCCTTAATCACCACGTCATTGAGCGCGAGGTCGTGAGAATCCGGCCCGGTCATGCAGTCGAGCATCGAGCGCTTTTGCACATGGAAATTTCCGCTGAGCAACCCGCTGAAATGCGCCCGGGCCTCGTCGGCGGAGAACGTCGTCAGGAAACCCAGGCTGCCCCGGTTCACCCCGATGATCGGCACCTGCTCGCGTCCGGCTTCCCGGGCCACTCCCAGCAACGTACCATCGCCGCCGATCACGCAGCACGCATCGTAGCCGCGGAGAAATCCCTGCGGCAGCGGAAACCGCGTGGTGTGCTTCAGCACAACCTTCGCCCGCCGTGCCATGACCATCAGCTCCCGCGCGAGTTCCGGCGCTCCCGCTTTGTCTTCGTTCACCACCACGGCCAGCTTGCGAATCGGCTTCATTTGTCCGCGCAGGCTACACAGAACCCGCTGTGATCAAATCTTTTTAACCGGCGCGCCTCCTCTGTTCGCGGCAACTGAACAACGCTGTGCACTTCTGCCGGGGAAATTCCCGCGCGCGGGCCAAGGGACGAAATCCCCGATCGAACGCGCAGGCTCCAACCAAAGAGAAATTGGCCGCACGCGAAAGGCTTCGCGCTACTTTGTCCAAACCGTCTTCACGTTCACCCAGGATCTGAGTCCCCATCTGCCGAGTTCCCGCCCGTGACCGCTTTCCTTGCTTCCACCGAAAGGAAGCGTCACGTCCGAGCGCACAAAGTCGTTGACGAAAACCATGCCGGCTTGAAGGCGCGGGATAATTTTTTCGGCACGTCGCCGGTTACGCGTGAAAATCGCCGCGCCGAGACCGTATGCCGTATCGTTTGCCACCGCGATCGCAGCTTCCTCGTCGCGCACCGGGATCACCGCCGCAACCGGTCCAAATAGTTCCTCGTCGTAAGCCGGCATTCCCCGCCGGACGTTGGTCAACACCGTGGGCGGATAGTAGCAGCCTGGGCCAACCGGCACTTTGCCACCGACCAGCAAACGCGCCCCTCGCCTCACACTTGCTGTCACTTGCGCATGCAATTCGTCCCGCAAATCGGAACGTGCCAGCGGCCCAACTTCAGTCGCGGCTTCACGAGGATCCCCCGGAATCCGCGCCGCCATTCGTGCGCTGAATTTTTCTTCGAACGCGCGTCTCACCTTTTGCACCACAATAAAGCGTTTCGCACACACACAGCTCTGGCCTGAATTGAGCAACCGGGCCTGGGCGCACATCTCGGCAGCGTGATCCAGATCCGCGTCCTCCAAGATGAGATAGGGATCGCTCCCACCGAGCTCCAACACGACTGGCTTCAAGGCTTGCCCGGCAAGCGCACCAACACTTCGACCGGCCGCGGTACTTCCCGTTAACGTCACCCCGCTCACCCGTGGATTGTTGATCAACCCCGGGATCGCTTTTGAGCCGACGAGCAACGTTTGAAAAACACCCGCCGGCAGACCCGCCTTCGCGAAAACCCTTTCCAACGCCAGCGCGCAGCCCGTCACGGTTGACGCGTGCTTCAGGAGCATGGCGTTTCCCGCCATCAACGCGGGCGCCGCTGCTCGAAGCACCTGCCAGAAAGGGAAGTTCCAAGGCATGATCGCGAGGATTACGCCCAAAGGTTCAAACGTCACTCGGGCATGACGCGGTGCACCCGGCGGATGTTCATCCGCCAGCCATCCGCTCCCGTGTCGGGCGTAGAATTCGCAAGCCGTCGCGCACTTCTCCACCTCCGCGCGCCCCTGCGTAATCGGTTTGCCCATCTCGATCGTGGCCAGGATGGCGAGTTCGTCGCTTTGCTGCCGCAGGACGCGAGCGACCGCACGCAGCTTGCGGGCCCGGGCAGTCGGGGAAATCTTCCGCCAATGCGTCGAGGCGGAATGGGCTCTCGCCACCGCGCGAGCTAGTTTCGCGGCGGTGAACGGCTGATGAACGCTCAAGCGCTGGCCGGTGGCGGGGTTGATGGAAACAAGTGCCATGATTCGGGAAGCTATGCCTCACGGGCGTTGCTCACAAAATAAAAGACCGCGTTTTTTTTCGCGGGAAGGCCACCAACACCGGATTCCCTCACGGTGACTCGCGCGCTCTAGTATAACGCAGCCCATCTGCCGTGGTGCTCAGACGCCAAAATCACGCAACTCAACCGTTGCGCTCGACGAACGCAGCAACGCGACGAGCCGGGGACGTCGCTCGCGCTGCGCGGTCGCAAAACGCCGCGACCGGGCAACCGACTCCACGGCCGGCAGGGCCATGGCTAACTAATCGCAAACGCGAACAGTCCGGACGGGCAAACGCCCGGGCTTGGTCGCCTCAGACGCTTTCGAGCAATTTATAAAGTCGCGCGACCATCGGCGTCGCGTCGTCGAGCAGCCCGGCGCTGATGAGCGCGTTGTCCAGAATTTGCTCTGCGACCAGCTTGGCTTTGTCCGGTGCACTCGTGTGCGTTTCGAACAAGCGCTTCATCACCGCGGAGCGCGGGTTGATTTCGAGATTCACCCGCACCGGTGAGTCAGCGCCTTCCTTGTTCATCGCTTTCATCATGCGGCGCATCTGCGGAGACATGAACTTATCGGCGTTGAGCGCCAGCGCCGGAGAGTCGACGAGGCGGTCGCTGGCTTTCACTTCGGAGACCCGTTCACCGAGCGTTTCCTTGAGCCAGTCCGTGAGCTTCTTCGTGTCGTCTTCGCTTAACGCACCTTCCGGCTTTGGCAGATCGGCCAGCTTCACGTCGGCGTGATCCGCCGCCGTGAGTTTCCTCCCGTCGAATTCCCGCACGTTGTTCATCACGTACTCATCGACCGGCTCGTAGCAGAACAGCACCTCGAGGTTACGGGCCTTGAATCCTTCGAGATACGGACCGCTTTCGATCGCCGCGCGATTGGGACCGACCAGATAGAAAATTTCTTTCTGCTCCGAACCCAGACGCGTTAAGTAGTCGGCCAGCGACGTCGTCTTGCCCTTCTCGGTGAGCGAGGACTCGAAGCGCAGCAATTTCAGCAGCGAATCTTTGTGCGTGAAATCGAGCGCCGCACCTTCCTTCAGGAACACGCCGAACTCCTGATAGAATTCCGTGTAAGCGTCGGGACGATTCTTCGCTTCCTCCTCGAGGAACTTAAGAAAGCGTTTCGTGATAACTTTGTTCAGCTTATCGATGAGGGCCTTGTCCTGCATCGTCTCGCGCGAAATGTTCAGCGGGAGATCCTCGCTATCGACGACGCCTTTAAGGAAGCGCAGCCACTCCGGGAGGAGATTCTTCGGTTTCGCATCAATCAAAACTTTGCGGCAATAGAGTGAAACGCTCGCTTCGGTACGCGAGAAACCGAGCTTCTCCGTATTCTCCTTGGGGACGAACAACAGCGCGTTGATCGAGAGCGGCGCGTCCGCCGAGAAGTGGAGACGAAGCCGCGGCTCATCGAAAGCGTGAGCCTGGAATTTGTAGAACTCGGTATACTCCTCTTCCTTGATTTCGTTTTTGCTGCGGAGCCACAGCGCCTGGACGGTGTTGATGCGTTTGCCGTTAAGATTGATCGGGAAGGACACGAACGCGCTGTAGCGCTCAAGGATCTCCTTCACCTTCCACTCCTGGCTGAACTCCGAGCAGTCGTCTTTCAGCTCGATCACGATCTTGGTTCCGCGGCGCTGGCCTTCACTTTCCTCGATCTCGTAGCTGCCGCTGCCGTCGCTCGTCCACACCTGACCGGCCTCGGAGGCGCGCCACGCGTGCGAGTAAACCTTAACCGACTTGGCGACCATGAACGCGGAGTAGAAACCCACGCCAAACTGGCCAATGAGATTGGTGTTCTTTGCACCACCTTCGCCGAGCGCTTTGAGAAACGCCTTGGAGCCTGAATGCGCGATCGTGCCGAGATTTTCGATCAGCTCGGCGCGGGTCATCCCGATGCCGAAATCCTGAATCGTCAGGGTCTTCGCCTTATCGTCGGTGGTGACGTTGATCTCCAGGATGAGCGTGTCGTCGAAGATCTCCTTCTCCGTGAGCTGCGTGTGCCGGAGTTTCTCGAGCGCGTCCGACGCGTTGGAGACCAGCTCACGAACGAAGATTTCCTTCTCCGTATAGAGCGAGTGGACGACGATATCGAGGAGCTGCTTGATCTCGGCTTGAAACTCGAATTTTTGCGGTGCGGCAGTGGACATGGGAGGGGGAGTTGAATGGCGGAGGTCGAAAGTGAAAAGGGAGAAACGTGAAAGGAGCCCGCTATTTTAGCGAACTCTCCCAAAAATCAAATGACCGCAGGCTGGCGCCGCACTTGCAGGCGGCGTTGAAATCGCCGCAAATTGGAAAATGCCCGCCAAGCCCGACGGCGAAAAAACGAATTTCTTCCCGTCGAAGCTGATCTTCGCGTTGGGCGCTGCCCTCTTCGTGCTGGCGGCCTGGGTCTTTGCCGAGCTGGCCGACGACGCCGTGCCTGGAAACTATCTCGAGTTGGAAACGAAGATCATGCGATCATTCCGCCATCCGGACGATTTGTCGCGCGGACTCGGTCCGCCCGAAGTCACTCTGGCAATGCGGGACATCACGGCCCTTGGCAGCACGACCGTGCTGACGCTCGTCGTCGCTCTCGTGCTGGGTTTTCTCTTTCTTTGCCGACGCTATCGCGCCGCGCTGCTGATTCTGACGGCGACGCTCAGCGGAACGATTATTGGCAGCTCAGCGAAAAACATCATCGACCGCGACCGACCTCAGATCGTCCCCCACCTCACCGAAGTCAGTTCGAAAAGTTTTCCCAGCGGCCACTCCATGATGTCGTCGGTGGTTTATTTGACGCTTGGTGCACTTCTCGCGCAAACGACGGCGCGCCGACGGGAGAAAGTTTACGTCATTGCGGCGGCGTGTCTCTTAACGGTGCTGATCGGGATGACGCGGGTTTATCTCGGCGTACACTATCCCACCGACGTGGTTGCTGGGTGGGCGGCAGGAGTTGCCTGGGCGCTGCTCTGCTGGGGGATTGCGTGGTGGCTGCAACGCCACGGACAGCTTAGGCACCCCGAAGCGAGTTCGGACAAAAAGGGCTGAGGAGCCGCGAGTCCGAATTGCCGGTTCGAGACACGCCCGCCACCGACTCAGAACGTCAGCGCTTTTAGAGGCACCAATTTCACCGGCCCCAGCAAACCACTCGGCATGATCGCCCAACCGGAGGCATCGAACGGCTTGTAGTTGATATCCACGAAATTGATTTCGCGCATGATCTTCCACTCGATCTTGCGGGGCGCGGACGCGCCGGCCGGGAGAACGCCATTCGCGTCCGGTTTGGGATCATTGGCACCGTCCATGTCACGAATGCGATTTGCCGCGAGGTTCGTGACTTCCAGCTCGAGCGTATTGCGGCCGGGTTTGAGGAACTCGCCGACCCGAACCTGATAAGGAATGCTCCACGCGGTCGCGACCTCGCGCCCATTCAGCTTCACGCGCGCGGACTCCCGCACATCGCCAAGATCGAGCAACCAGTCGTCGGCTTTGGCCGTCGGGGCGTCAAACTCGAGGCGATAGCGCGCCGTGCCGCCGAAACGTTTTGCTTCAACGCCGCCGAGTTCGGTCCAGGATTTC
>JBDSSU010000516.1:0-26983 GCA_039928635.1 Opitutaceae bacterium
TCGCTCGCGTAGGAATCGAAAACCGCCACCGCGTCATCCACCCGGGGACGGCGCCCCGTCAGTCGGGCCGTCGTAAACGTCCCGGGCGGGCCATTCATGAGAGCGTCCTGTTCGCTCGCGCGATTTCGCGGTGACTACGGTTTGTTGGGTTCATACCACTCGCGCCGAATCCAGTCGGTCACCAAGCCGATCTCCTGCGGGGTGAGGATTTTCTCGGTCGCGAAGGAGGGCATGCGGTCGTTCCGCGCACCATAGAAACGGGGGTGGGAGGGATCGGAAATGAAGGCGATAAGCCACTCGCGGGAACCATATCCGGTGAGATCAGGCGCGACGCTGGTGTCACCTACCCCGCGGTATTCATGGCAATCGACACAGGTCAGACTGTCTCCCACGAGGAGCTTTCTTCCCTCGAGGATGAGGGCGTCGTCGCGTTGATCGATTGCCTTTTGGGATTTCAGTCCAGCCTCGGCCGAAAGCGCGGCGATTCCCTTCACCAGTTCAGCTTTCTGCAGGGCGTCGAAACCGGCGACGTCGTCTTTCACGAATTTCGACATCTTGCCGCCCTTGGCTTTCGTGCCGCCGAAGTAGTGGAGGCTGTCGACGCGCTCGGGATCGAGCAAACCAGCCAGCCACTCGCGGCTGGCGAAATCCTTCAAATCGGCCCCCTTGATCGCTTCCTTGGATACTACGCCCAGTCCATCGTGACCGTCGAACCGGTGGCAGCTGGCGCAGTTTAGCGCGAAAATCTTCGGGCCCTGGGTCAACGGATCGTTGCGCAGGAGAGTGATCGCACCGGTCGTCGGAATGCCATTTCCCGCCAGCGCGATCACGCGTTCAGCCTGCCGCTTGGCGGCTTGGACGTCGGCTTGGAAGCTCGGGTTGTTGCGGTCGTCGTTCATCGCCATGTAGGTCAGCGCTGCCATCGCGCCGAGCGAGGCCCAGAGAAACCCGAGGTTGAAGCGATGGCCGCGCACGGTGCGGCCGATGTACGGCATGGCGATCACGACGGCCATGACGACCGCCGGGACGAGCATCGCGCCGACGATTTCGCCGAGATGCCCTTTGAAGATCGGCAGCTTGAGCATCTGGAACAGGAAGAGAAAATACCACTCCGGGCGGGCGGGATAGGGTTCGGAAGGATCGGCCGGCGCATCCAGTCCTGCCCCGTGCGAGCGGATGTTGAAAAAAACGATCACGACCAGCACCGCGAGGCAGACCACGGCGTCGCGGAACACCTGATCGGGCCAGAACGCGGCATCGGGCTTCTTCTTCGGCAGCTTGGGCGTGAGGCCGTGCCGCCGGAACAAATACACGTGAGCCACAATGAAGGCGATGATGGCGCCGGGGATAATGCCGGCATGCAGCGCGAAGAAGCGCGTGAGGGTGTGGTGGCCGTAGGTGCTCGCTCCAATCAGAAGTCGCTCCAAGTACCCGCCACCCGGCACGATTCCCACGATGCCCGTGGCCACGGCGGTCGCGCCGTAGCCTTTCTGATCCCAAGGCAGCAGGTAGCCCGTCAGCGAGAGCGCCAGCACGAGCAGGAGCAGGAGCACGCCGGTCCAGAAGTTGATTTCACGCGGAGCCTTGTACGCACCATCGATCACCACCTGCATGAGATGCAGCGCGAGGAGGACCGTCATCGCCTGAGCGGTGTAGTGGTGGAGTCCGCGTACAAACCAGCCGCCCCACATCTGGTGTTGAATAAAGTAAACGCTCTCCCATGCCGTCTGGGAACTGGGACTGTACGCCAGCCAGAGGAAAATTCCGGTGATGACCTGGATCGCGAAGCAGAAAATCAACGTGCTGCCCCATGCGTAACGCCAGCGCGCGCCGCCGGGGACGTTTTCAAAAAGCAATTCGTGGAGCAGCTTCTTGCTGCCGGTGCGGTGGTCGATCCAGTCCAGCAAGGCCTTCATCAAGCGGGTTCCTTATTCTTCAGGCCGACGCGGTAATTCTGGAACTTCACATAGACTTCAGTTCCGTCCGGTGTGACGGTTCCGTCCGGCGCTCGCAGTTGAACCTCCAGCTCGTCCAAGGGACGGGGACTGGGGCTCTTGGGATTCAAGATCTGCCCATCCATCGCGAAAGTGCTGTCATGGCAGGGGCAGTGAAACTTGTTTTCACCGGGCTTGAAGTTGACGAAGCATCCGGCGTGGGGGCATTTCGCATTGAGCGCGCGAACTTTACCGGGGGCGATGCGCTGCAGGTAAACGGCGCCGACGGGCTCGTCCGGCACCACGTTCCAAACATCCGTTTTCGTTTTCAGCACCTGGACTTTCTGCGCCACGCCATTCTCCGGAATGGCGGACAGGGTTCCCACGCGGACGAAGCCCCCGGCGTCCGACTTCCGACGGAGGGGATCGAAAAACACCAGCAGGCCCGCGGCAGCGGGAATAAGCGTGACGACGCCACCAATTACCACGGCGGCGGCTTTGGTCAGAAAATTACGCCGGTCAGGATGCGGGGGGAGGGAAGAGGGGACCATTTAGCCTGGAGGTAGGTTGTAGCCAGAATGACTGAGAGGTTTGACGGATAAGTCAGATAATTGTTTTAGAAGTAAACGCGAAAGCGGTAACGATAATGTGAGGTATTCGGGCACCTCACACCGCGGCAATCGCGTCATGCACGAGTTCCCCGATCGCCGGTGGCAGATCGAGTTTAAGCGCGGCCTGTTGCGCCCCCGGACTCATTTTGCGCCAGGTCTTGCGCAGGATATCGATGAATTTTTGCCGGGGGTACTCCGCATGTTGCGCCGCGAAGGCCGCGATTTCGTTTTCGAGAAACACGAGGCAGGCGGCATCTTCCAGCGCTTGGGATCCGGGATTGGTTTTCAGGCCGGTTTTCGAAACCCAAATCACGACTTCGGCCGCCTCAGCAGTGGAAACCCCCGCGGCCAGCAACAATTCCCGGGCGCGCTCGGCCTGTTTGACATACAGCGAACGGCGCCACGCGAGATAGCCCGGGCGATCCATTGGAAAGGACGAACGTGGGACGGACCACCGTTCGAGATGCTGACACCGCGCCGCCAGCTGCAGCAGCGGTGATGCATTCGCCACAAGGCGAATCACCCACGCTTCCACATGATCAGCGTAAACCAGCTCCGCGGGCCGGCCGTCGCTCGTGCGCGCCGGGTCGGTCGCATGAGCGGCATCGATCAGCTCTCGAGCCTTGAGATAGGAATCCATCGCACGAGTGGAAACCGTTGCACACAGCGCGGCAAGCGGCAGATTTGCGCGTCTACCTCCCCGTGAATACCCCCGGCAACTGTCTCGGTTGTGGAGCCTGTTGTTTTTCGCCGTCGGAAAAATTCGTGCGTGTTTGGGGCGACGATTGGGAGCGGTTGGGCGCAGACGCCGGGCGTTTCTCGCACTTTATCGGGCACCGTGCCTACATGCGGATGGCCGCGAGCCACTGCGCCGCCCTCGAAATCCGCACCTCGGCCAACGCTGCTACGGAATTTTTTTGCTCGGTCTACGAACGCCGGCCGCAAATCTGCCGCGACCTCGCACGGGGATCACCCGAGTGCGAAGGCGAAAGGCATGTTCGCCATTCCGCGCTGACTATCCCGTGGACCTCATTGGAGTCCGTTCCGCGAGAACCAAGAGCTTCCGATGTTTAATTTGGTTCGTGGCGAATCACCCGCGCTAATTGACGGATCCATTCGTTCAGTTCGGGAGTGAGCTGGTCTGCAGTGATTTTAGTCGCGATTCGCCGCGCCAGCTTTGGCTTTGCTTCATTGTAGTAGCTCGACCGCGGCCAGGACTTCCGGAAGGTTTTCTTCAGCGCATCTTCCAGCGCGTCGAATTTGGCGAACTTGAATGTTGCCGGGGCGCTTGTGAGTTCAGCATAGGCGGCTGCGATGGCCGAGTAGGAGAGATAGTTTTCGATCTCGCGACCGTCGGTGACCCAGCAGGGTATTTTCGCTGCCATACACTCTTCTTTGACCCGCAGCTTTGTGCCGTTGAGCGAGTCGGCGGCTTTGCGGCGATCACTGTCGATCAAGATCGCTGAATGCTGGTTGATGCGGAGCAGATGAATGAGTTCGTCCACTTCTTCCGAATCCGGGGGGACCTCGCGTTCGAGACTCACGTGCGCAAGCAGACGCCCACCATAGAACATGATCGCGTAGTCGATGCCCTCGCGAAACTCGTTCGGACAAAGAAGCTCAAGCCAGCGGTTGAGGTAGATGCGGTCGCTCGGACCTTCGACCCAGATGACGCTGTTGGCTTGGAGGAGATCGCTGGCTTTGGCACCGAGGTCGCGAAGCGCTTCGAGCGAATGAGAAGTTGTTTCAACCAGCCGAGATTTTGTGACGCCGGCTTCGAGCCAGAGATGCGTTACGGCAGTATCGGCATTGGGCGCGATCAACGCCGGCGAGTGGGTGGTAAGGACGTACCGATTGGTTGTCTCGGCACGAAGGAACTCAAGAAAGCGACGCTGCAGCAGAGGATGAAGGTGAATCTCCGGCTCTTCAATGCAGACGAGGGCGTTGTCATGGGAGAGAACGGCGATCGCGAGGATTATGAGTTCGTGAATGCCGGTGCCATAGGAGTCGAGAGGGAGGCGGAGAGATTTATGGCTGACGAGAATTTGGTCGTGCCTATGGCTGACCTCCAAAGAGACATTTGGATTCTCCAGGAATCGGCGTAGAAGGTCCTGAACTTGCAAAAAGCGATGATGGTCGGCGTCCTTTCCAATTTCTGGATGATGCCAGGCTGCGAGAAGTTTAACGATTCCGTGTCCACCAATTGAGTAATTGTCGTCTGGCCGGATTTCTCGAAATTGGGGAATTAAACAAACGGCTGGAAAATTCTTAAGAACGCGCGGTAAAAGCGTACTAGCAATTCGTAGATGGTGTTGTGCTGTCTCCTCAGACGTGAGGCGTCGAACGAATCGTTCACGAGTGTAGTGGCTAAATAGCGGGCTGAATTCCTCGAAGGAAAGGTTCTCCAACGAGATCCAAAGAGGGATGGGATCCGCGCCGGCGCTGCCGCCGCTCCATTTAATGTGAAAGTGATTTAGCCTCTGCAAAGTTTGATGATCATCTTCCTCTGCTTGAAGTGTGAACTGGAATGCCGGAGAAACTCCATCGGATCTCTGGTGGAGATCGACTGGGGAGAACTTCTCGCGCGTTCTTGGGGATCCCAACCAGTCGACAGCTCGGAGCACATTGGACTTCCCGCAGTTATTCGCGCCGACGAGAACGTTGATCTTTTTCGTGAGGTCAATGGTCACGAACTCCGCGCCGATACTCCGGAAATTGCTGATGCCGACGTGGGTGAGTTTCATTTTGAGGTCGGACTTTATTTCGCCGGCAACTCGGTCCCTTCGTTCAATACGCCTAGATATTCGGTGTATGAAAAAACCCGGTTGCGCCGATAGCCGGTCATCTCGCGGACAATGCCTTGTTCGACGAGAACTCGTAGGGTGGCGTTTGCGGTCGGGGCGGTGAACCCGAATTTCGAGACAAGACGGGTCACGTTGATTACCGGCTGCCGCTGGAGCAGGTCGTGGAGCTTGATCGCCGAAACGCCTTTTCGCCCGAGGGCATGCAATCGATCTCGATCTTGCTGAAAAAGCCGCAACAGTCGGCCGGCGGTTTCCGCAGCTTGGGTGGCGGTCTCTTCGACTCCCTGCAGGAAAAAATCGAGCCACTCCTCCCAGACGCCATGCGTGCGCACACGTTGGAGGAGTTCATAGTAAGTGGAGCGATGTCTTTTCAGGTAGAGACTCAGATAAAGGAGCGGCTGGGAAAGCACACCGTCATGGCAAAGCAGGAGCGCGACGAGCAGCCGGCCGGTGCGGCCGTTGCCGTCGAGAAAAGGGTGAATTGTCTCGAATTGCACATGCGCAAGCCCAGCGCGAATCAACGAAGGCGTGGCCGGATCGTGGAGGAAGTGTTCCAAGTTTCCCATGCAGGCGACAAGTTCGTCGGGCGGGGGAGGCACAAAGAGCGCATTGCCGGGACGTGAACCGCCAATCCAATTTTGGGTCATGCGAAATTCACCAGGCTGTTTTTCGCTCCCTCGGCCTTTCGCCAACAGCACGCCGTGCACCTCGCGAATGAGACGGAGCGAGAGGGGAAATCCTTCCCTCAGGCGTTGCAGGCCATGCTCCATGGCTGCTGCGTAGTTGGAAACCTCGGTGACGTCGTCCAGCGGAGCGCCCGTGATCGCGTCGTTTTCGAAGAGGAGTAATTCAGAAAGCGACGATTGGGTGCCTTCGATTTGTGAGGAAAGGACCGCCTCCTTTCGGACGTAGGAATAAAGAAATAACTGGGGATCGGGCAGAAGACTCGTCACGCCGGTGAGGCGCCCAAGAGCAACGCCCGCCCGCTGAGCCATTCGATTCAAACTGTTATCCCACAGAATAGCAGGTTCCGGAGGTAACGGTTTGGGGACAAAAGCAAAGCACGGTTCTCCAACGGAGGAGATCGAGACTTTTGTGCCGGTCGCGCCGCGTTCCATAGACGACCACAGAGCCAGAATTCCTTAGATACTGAAGTTTTAATTAAGCGAACCGAGCCTCCCTTGATTAAGGGAATCCATAATTAAAGGAGTTGTCCCGATCAGGCCGCGGTTTTCAGCGTCTGGATGAAGGCCTGACATTCGCGGATCGAAGCTTCCATGTCCGCGATCAATCTCGCGATGTCGCCCTGCAACTCGCGGTTGGTCGTATCGAGCGAAGCGATCGCCCGGGCATTCAAGTTGTGCTTCAGGAAAAGAACCTGGTCGCGAAAGGTCGCGAGCACCGGGTCCATGCGGTCGGCGGCCCGTTTCATCAGGCGCAGGAGATCGTCGTAGCGGCGACGCGTCGCATCGAGTTGGCGCTGGCTCTCCGTGCGCAGCGCGGCGTTGGAATACTGTTTCAGCTCCTGCGTCCACTCCCTGAACAGCGCTTCCGCCACATCCTCCACGGCCGCGATGCGTTCCCGCACCTCTTTCGCACGGGTTTCGCTGCGGGTGAATTCGCGGTTCATGTCGTCGTATTTTCGCTGCAGGTCGCCGACATCTGCTTTCGTGACGGCGAGGAAATGTTGCAACGCGCTCTCGAATTGTTCCTTCGCCGCGGTTTGGGCCTTCTGCGTGTCCGTCACTCGGTCGACCAGCACCTCGCGTTTGGCGTAACCGATTTTTTCCAGCGCGCCGTAGTAAACCGAAGAACAACCGGCGAGTAGCCCGAGCAAAAGCATCGCCCCGAGAACAGTGAGTGAACGCATGGTCATACCGACCGGATCCAGGCAGTAATGTGCCGGGGAGCAATCTCTCGCAACCACAGGTCGGAGCGAAGCAATCCCCACTCGGCGGTGCGGCGGCCCTCCAGCGTGAACCCCGCGGCGGCGAGCAAGGAATCCGGCGCAGTTACGCACCTTGCCGTGATCCGTGTCACGCGGCGGAAAAAAACGTACATCAGCGCATGGATGATTTTCGCGCGCTGGCGGGCGATGCCGTGCAGCGGGACGGCGAAGTCGCAGAGCAGCCAGCACGCTCCCGGCTTGGCTCCCGCCGCCAGAACTCCAATCACCGCGCGCAGTTCGTCGGGCGTGAAACAATCGAGAAAGAAATTCGTGACGATCGCGTCGAACGCCCCCCGCGGTGGCCGCCACTCCGGCACGGAAGCGTGGACAAAGGTCAGCCGCTCCATCGAGGCACCCGAGCGCCGGCTGCGGGCCTCGGCGTGGCGGAGCATGCCGGCACTCGCGTCCACGCTGGTGATGCTTGCGGAGGGAAAACGTTTCGCGCAGCTGCGGAGAAAATGGCCGTGTCCGACCCCGACGATCAGGATGTTTTCCCGGCCGGCGAGCGCATCCAGCCAGGCGACGCGGGAGCGTTGCAGCCGCGAGCCCGCGAGGACTTTTTCCATCCACGTGTAATGGGGTGCGAGCCGGTCGAAGCTCATGACCAGGCCAATCCGTGCCACCAGCATCCCGCGACCGCGCCGCCCGTGGCATAGGCGACGATGTCGCGCCAGTCTCCGGTGGCGTGGGCGAAGATCAGGGGGGCGATCCCTTCAGCGGCAAGGGACCAGGCAGCGAGGTGCAGGGTGATTTCGCTCCAGCGCGGTGGCAGGTCGTGTCCCCGCAAGCCGAGCCGGCGCTGCAGCCAGAGCACCAACGGCAGCGCCGCGGGGATGAGCAGCAGGTCATTCAACTGCCCGCGAAAAAAAATTCCTCCGAAATGCGGCGCGAGCCACCAGCGGTTCAGGGCGTAGAGCGCGCAGGCGAAAATGCAGAGCGGATCAGACGCGTAGCCGAAGCGTTTCACAGCAGCCCTGCGATCAGCAAGCCCGTGCCGAGCGCGAGCAGGAGACGGGCGAGAAACGACGGCAGCGCGGAGAATCCGGGAATCATGCCGCACCGTTAAACACGTTGCCGTGACGACGCAAATCTCCCGGGGTCGATTGACTTGCTTCGTGGGGTTACCGCGACCCGCAGTCGTATGGCTGGTGCCGGCCGAACCGAAATTCAGCGACGCAACGCGCGGGCAAGAGCAGCGACCGATTGAGCCAGGGTGCGTGGTGGGTTTCCCTCCGCGGCGCCGGCGATGCGGTCTTGGTTTCCCGGGACGCTGAATTTCGCCCACCATCCCACGACTTCCCAGTGCGGCGCGAGATCGGGGCGCAGGAGCGCATCGCCCCAAGCCTGCGGCCACAGTTCGGTCGTCCGCCAGAAACCGGCCGCCCACTCGACCATCGCCACGCCCAACTCGCGTTCGTCCGGAAAATCTTCCGTCCATAGGTCGATGGCCTGCGTCCCCACGGGGGCGTCGTCGTCGGCCGCATCGGCCACGAGTTCGCCGACAAAATTCCAATACTCGTTCAACAAAACCGTGAATGCCTCCAGCTCCTTTCGACCTTCCCACTTGCGGCCCTCCTTTCCCCAGAGTGCGTCATGCAGCAGGGAAGGCATCACGGTGGTGGGACAGATGTGCAGCGCCGTGACCATGCCGTTCAGTTGATAAAACCGCGGAACGTCGGCCGGCTCGGCATCGAGCAAGTTTTTGAGCGCCTGACGCACATCTTGAATATCGATTTCGTCTTCCGATGGCTCTTCCTCGTCCGCCAGTTCGTAGTCGAAACCATCCGGGCCGCACCGCGCTTCAAGGATGGCGAGCACGCGTTCGACGCGCGCCTCGTCATCTTCCGCACCCTGGACATAGCACGGGCGGCCGTGGCAGCCGAAGGTGAATTCCTCGGCGCACGCCGACGCCTCGATGCCCGATAATACTCGTCGGGCCTTGCGATGATCGCGGTGCGGGGCGAAGCCGAGTTTTTCCGCGTACGCGATGACGCCTTCAATCAGTTTCCTGGCGCAGGCGGGAGAAATGGTTTCGCGGCGTTCCTCCGGCAGATTCAGGGCGACGAAATTCTGCAGCATCGAGGCGGGCACATCGGTTTCGAGAAAGGCGTCCTTCACGCCGAGGCAGAAGACGTCCACGAGAAAAACGCCGATGTCCGCGGAACCGTCGGCGCGGATGCGGGCCACGAGCAGGTGCGCGAGGCCGTGGTCCCTCCAGTTCTTTTCGATGTGGGCTTCGTGGCGGATCACGTGCGCCAACGTGAATCACCGGTGACGAAGCGAAAGCGAAAATTCGATTTTCGCCGTGGCGCTGGGTTACGCCAGGATTTGCCGGAGGCTGTCCAGATCCATCACGCTCGCGAGCGACTCTTCCTGCACCACGGCGGCGGCGAGCGTCGCTTTTTCCTTTTGCAGCGCGCGGATTTTTTCCTCCACCGTCCCCGCTGCCAGCAGCCGGTAGGCGATCACCGGGCGCGTCTGGCCGATGCGATGCGTGCGGTCGATCGCCTGTGCTTCCACCGCCGGATTCCACCACGGGTCGTAGAGGATCGCGTAGCTCGCGGCCGTGAGGTTCAGCCCGAAACCCGCCGCTTTCAGCGAGAGCAGGAAAACCGTCTTGCTCCGGTCGCGCTGAAACTCCTCCACCAGCGCGGCGCGGTTCTCCGTCGCGCCGGTGAGGATCAGATGGCCGATGTCGGTCGCGATCAGCCGCTCGCGGATAATTTCCAACATCGCGACGAACTGGCTGAACACGAGCACCTGGTGCCCCTCCTCGCGCAATTCCTCCAGCCGCTCCAGCAACGCGTCCAGTTTCGCGCTCGGCAGTTCGGCGTGCGCCGGGTCGACCAGCGCGGGATGGCAGCAAATCTGCCGCAGCCGCAGCAGGCTCGCGAGGACGTTGAAGCGCACCTTGTCGAGCGCGCGAGCGGTTTCCACGCCGAGGAGCTGCGCGCGGGCGCGTTTGAGCTCGGCGTCGTAGAGGGCGCGTTGCTGCGGCTCGAGTTCGACAACAAGGTCGTCCTCCGTGCGCGAGGGCAAATCGGGTGCGGCCTGCGCTTTCGTGCGGCGGAGCAAAAAATGATTCACGCGGCGGCGCAGGCGGGCGAGCGCGTCCGGCTCCACCGCCGGATACTGCCGCTTGAACGCCGCCTGGGTGCCGAGCAATCCCGGCTGGGAAAACGCGAACAGGCTCCACAGGTCGGTGAGACGGTTTTCCACCGGCGTCCCCGTGAGCACCAGCCGGTGACGCGACGGCAGCGCGCGGGCGACCATGGCGATCTGGCTCGAGGGATTCTTGATGAACTGGCCCTCGTCGAGCACCACCACGTCCCACGCGCCCGCTTGAAACCACGCGGCGTGCAGCCGGAGCTGGGTGTAGTTGGCGACGAGCAGGCCGCCCTCGACGGCCGAGGCGGCCATGCGCACCAGCGCCGGGGTGAACGGCACGGCGTTGAGTCCCGGCGCGAAACGCTCGGTCTCGGCGAGCCAGCCGTGCGTGACGCTTTTCGGGCAGACCACGAGCGCGCGAAACGGTGCGGCCGCGGGCGGGCGCCTCTCGGTTTTCTGCAAACCCACGGTCGGGACCGGGTCGCGTGGGTCGTAAGACGCAGAGAGATGCAGCAACCACGCGAGCGTCTGCACGGTCTTGCCGAGGCCCATGTCGTCCGCCAGCACGCCGCCGAAGCCATGCGCGGAGAGGTGCGCGAGAAAATGAAAACCCTCTTCCTGATACGGCCGGAGCGTCGCGCGCAGGCCGGCGGGAAGCGCGGGCGGCGGGAGCGCGGCGAGCGTCGCGGCGCGTTCGCGCAACCCGGCGGCGAGCTTCGCATCGCGGGCCTCGAAGGCCGCCGCCTCGCCTGCGAGCTGGAGCGCATGCAGCCGGTGCGTCGTCGGTTTGCCGGCCGCGAGCACATCGTCCGCGCCGAGCCCGAGCCGGTCGAGCGCCGCGGCCGCGGCGTCACCCGCCTCCGCGCCGAGGCCGAGTTCGAGCCGCTTCCAGCCTTGCCGCGGGAGCCGCACCCATTTGCCACGCGCCTTCAGCAGCAGCGCGATTTCTTCGGGGGTGAGCGTGGTGTCCTCGATGCGCAGCGCGATCGTGAGGTCGAACCAGTCGTGACCGGAGTTCGCCGGCACCGCCGAAAAATCCACGTGTGCCCGCAGCGGGGGCCCGAGGAGACCGGCGAGCTCCGGCGAGAGTTCGACGTCGAGCCCGGCGGGCAGCGAGGCGTGCCACGCGGTGAATTCCTCGGGGAAATTCTTCGCGTTGGGGCGCGTCCAGGCCCCGCTCCACTCGTTCCAGCCGAGCCGGAAATCGGCGAAACGCGCACTGACCGCCTGCGCGGCGGCGAGGTCGAATTCGAGCAAAGCCCCGTCTGCCGGCCGGGGCGGCGGGGCGCCGCCTTTGATCCACTGCCAGCCGCCGACACCGCGCCAGTGCTGCTCGCAGGGCGGATCATCGGCGCGCGCGGCGAGTTCCGCGCGGAAATGTTGCGCCATGTAGGCGTTCTCCGGCTCGTCGAGCCAGCAGCGCAGGCGCGGTCGCAGCGTGACGCGGCGGATTTTGATTTCGAGCGAGGCGGGAAGGCGCAGGCCAGTGGCGCGCAGGTGCGACATGATGCGGGTGTCGCCCAGCGCCGCCGTGGGAAGCCTCGCGGCGGGCATTGGCGGCGGGCCGCGCCAGACGCGTTTCTCGAAAAGATAGAGCGCCTCGGGGCGCGGTACGATGAGCCGGGCGGTGGTGGCATCGCGGCCGTCGGGCGTCACGAGCCGCAGCTCGAGCCGGTCGCGCGCCGTCGCCGAGAGGGTGGCCTCGCGCACGAGCGGTTCCGGCTCGATCGCGAACGGACGGTCGTCGGGCAGCACCATCGCACCGCGCGTCGCGCTGCCGCGGAGGAGGCGCGCCACCGCCTCGGGCGGGATCGGGCGTTTGGCGATGAAATTGTAGTAGGAGGCGTGGCATTCCGCCGCGAGAGCGATGCCCAACGCCGCTTCCGCCGCAGGCAGGTGTTCGAAATCGGCGGGGTGGGCGGAGCCAAGCGCGCGGAACCAGGTTTGGGGCGGCGTTTTCCACGGCTTGTCGGGTGATGCGCGCGTTTCGATCGAGAGCGAGCCGTCGGGCGCGATGCGAGCGCGCAGGCCGGCGATGGCGGCGGCGGGGCTGGGCGGGGCGGAAGCTTTTTCCGCCGCGAACGCCTGCCGCCACGTCGCGAGTTCCTGTTGCACGAGACTCTCGTTGAGCGCGGCATGGACGCCGCGCGTGTCGGTCATCGGGCGAAAGACTTCCGGCATCGGGTGACCGGTGCGTTCGGCTTCGTAGGCGAGATATTGCCAGAGCGCCCAGGGATCGGCCGGTGCTGTGGCGTAGTCCCACCAGCCCTGAAAAACCGGCAGGTAAACCGCCGCGCTGCGCGGCACCAAGTCACCGAAACCGTGCCGCAGCAAAGCATCGGGATACAGCGTCCGGTGGCCTTGCCAAAATTCGGCGAACAAGGCCGCGAGGCTTCCGAGCTGGCGGCCCTCCGCGTCGGTGAGCGGCCGGCCGAGTTTTTCGGCGACAACGGGGGACCATTGTTCACGGAAGGAGATTTTTTTCGACCGCGGGGCGGGGGGGGATGGCGCCCGGGGAGGTGGAGCCGGTGGGAACGGGGTCTTCCACGCTGGCGGAGGTATTTCGGGCAATGCGGTCGGCGTGAGATCCTGGCGGTCCACTGCGCCCGACTCGACCTCCGCGATCCAGGCGAGGCTGGCGGCGTAAACGTGTTTGCAGTCGACATCCATCGGGCACGAGCAACTCGAGTTCCACTTCCCGCGCGTGAGGAAGAGCGTGACCTCGTACGCCTCCTGCCCGAGGACGACGGCCTCGATGAAGTGATCCGCGTCGGCCCACACATCCTCAACCTGGCCGGTCTTGAAGTAGGCCGCGCCGCGCTCGCGGGTGGTGGCGTCGAACGTGTCGAGCCACGCCCGGAGCGAGGCGAGAGCCTCCGGGGCCTTCACGCTACGCACGATCGGCTGGCGGGGCTTCGGCGGCATGGAAAGGAAAGCTCTGAAGCGGCGCGAGCGGGCGGCGATCAGAGCGTGTTCAATAAACCTGCTCTTCCAGCAGCGCGAAGAGCTCGGCTTCGGTAATCCGGCGCTGGGCCATCGAGTCGCGTTCGCGGAGCGTGAAGGTGTCGCCCGGCTTCTCGATCGTGTCGAAGTCGATGGTCACGCACCAGGGCGTGCCGATCTCGTCCTGACGGCGGTAACGTTTTCCGATGTTGCCGCCCTCGTCGTAGAAAACGGCGTAGCGGCGCTGGAGTTTTTTGTAGAGCGCCTGGGCCCGGCCGACGAGCTGCTCCTTGTTCTTCAACAAAGGGAGCACGGCGACCTTCACCGGCGCGATGCGCGGCGAGAGGCGCAGCACGGTGCGTTTCTCGACGGCGCCTTTTTCGTCCTTCACGTCCTCCTCGGCGTAGCCGGCGCAGAGGACGGCGAGGAAGATGCGGTCAACGCCGACGGCGGGCTCGATCACGTGCGGCACAAATTTTTTCTTCGTGGCTTCGTCGAAAATTTCCTGCGGCTTGCCGGAGGCGTTCGCGTGTTGCGTGAGATCGTAGCTGCCGCGCGCGGCGATGCCCCAGAGTTCCTGCACGCCAAACGGATAGTTGAACATGATGTCCACCGTCCCGCGGGAGTAGAAAGCGAGCTTCTCCTTCGGATGCGTGTAGCGGGAGAGATGACTGTCGGGCAGGCCGACGCTTTTCAGCCAGGCCTCGCACCACGCGATCCACTCCTCGTGGCACTTTGCCCAATCGGCGTCTTCGTGGATGAAATATTCCATTTCCATCTGCTCGAACTCGCGGGAGCGGAAGATGAAGTTGCGCGGAGTGATTTCGTTGCGGAACGATTTCCCGATTTGCGCGATGCCGAAGGGGAGCTTCACGCGGCCGGTGTCCACCACGTTCTTGAAATCGACGAACATGCCCTGCGCCGTTTCCGGGCGGAGATACGCGATCGACGAGCCGTCGGTCATCGCGCCGACGTTCGTCTGGAACATCATGTTGAACGAGCGCGGTGGGGTGAGGCTGCCGGGCTCACCGGTGGCGGGTGAAGGGATCAGCGCAATTTCCTCCGGCTGCGCCTCGGTCATGTCTTTCGCGACGACCGGCGTGAGAGTGCCCTGAAGGGCTTTCTTGCGTTTGAAATTTTCCGCGGCGGCCTGCAGTTCCGCGGCGGTCTTTTCGCTTTCCAGAGCGCTGACATAGCCAACGGTTTTCCCTTCGACGATCACGGCGGCGAAAAACAACTGGTCGGCACGATAGCGCTGTTTGCTCACCTTGCAGTCAACGAGTGGGTCCGTGAAACCGGCGACGTGGCCCGACGCTTCCCAGACTTTTGGGTGCATGATGATCGACGTCTCGATGCCGACAACATCGTCGCGGCGCCGCACCATGTCGTTCCACCAGCAGTCGCGAATGTTCTTTTTTAACTCCGCACCGAGCGGGCCGTAGTCGAAGAAGCCGTTGAAGCCGCCGTAGATTTCCGATGACTGAAAAATAAACCCGCGGCGCTTTGCGAGCGCGACGAGGTTCTCCATGGAGACGGGCGCCGGTGAGGGCGCGGCGGAAGTGGGGGCGTCGGACATAGCCCGCCAGCAATGCCCGGCGGGTTCATTGCGGTCAATTCCGGGGTTGAGTGACGAACGACTTCAACGTGCAGGCCTTCCCGGACTCTTCGATTGGCGAACCATGGGGCAAAATCCCATGATGTTGTCGGGGAATCTTCCAGCGAACCGCCGGTCCTTCCGCGGTTCTCTTTTCTTCCTATGAATAATCTCGCCGACAAATCCCGTCACATCCTCAACGACCTCATCGAAATTTGTAAGGACGGCCAACACGGCTTCCAGACCGCCGCGGATGACGCGAAAGATGAAAGCCTGCTGCAACTTTTCCGCCAATACTCGACCGAGCGCACCCGTTATATCGCCGAGTTGCAGGAGCGCGTGCGCGATATCGGGGGTGAGCCCGACAAACACGGGACGGTCACCGGCACCTTGCACCGTGGCTGGATCAATATCAAAGCGGCCGTGTCGTCCAATGAGCCGCACGCCGTGCTGGCGGAGTGCGAACGCGGCGAGGACGCCGCGGTGAAGGCCTATCGTGAAGCGCTCGCGGAATCTGAACTCGATCCGGAGTCCCGTCGCGTCATCCAGAAGCAGGCGGAAGGCGTGCAAGCCGCCCACGACAAAGTGAAACAGCTGCGCGACAGCCAGACCTACGCCCAAAAGTCATAAGCGGGGAACGTCCCTAATCGCTTTTGGGATGAGCGAGGAGCCCGTGGGGAATTTCCCCTTGGGGTCCGTTCTTGAGAGTTCGCCGTCTTCACCGTCACAGCAGCGCTGGCAGCTGCCGCCTTAACGGGCGGTTTTGGCTTCGTGGCAGTCCGCGGTTGCGGGCGGCGGAAACGCGGGTAGTTACGAGGCAACCCCAACCCGTTTCGTTATGCCTCATTCGTCGCGTCGTGATTTTTTGAAAACTTCGGTGCTGGCGGGCGCGGCAGTGACCTTGGGTGAGTTCAAGTTGCGTGGTGCGCAAGCGGGGACGCCCGTCACGCCTGCGCTTGCTGCGACTGACGTCATTCGCCCCGCGCCCTCGTGGATCGACAAGCCGATGCGCTGGGCGCAGCTCACTTTGGTCGAGGACGACCCGGGCAAATTCGATCTGCAGTTCTGGCTCGATTACTTCAAGCGGACGAAGTCCGACGCGGTTTGCCTGAGCGCGGGGGGATGCGTGGCGTTTTATCCGACGACGATTCCGCTGCATCACCGGAGCGCATGGCTGGGGAATGGGGATCCGTTCGGCGAACTGGTGACGGGGTGTCGGAAGCTCGGGATGGTGGTGATCGCGCGCACGGATCCGCATGCGACCTACGACGACGCTCAGCAGGAGCATCCGGAATGGATCCACGTGACCGCCGACGGTCAGCCACGGCGGCACTGGGCATCGCCGGAGCTGTGGGTTACGTGCGGCCTTGGGCCCTACAATTTCGAATTCATGACGGAGGTGAAGCGCGAGATCATGACGCGCTACCGGCCGGACGGCGTTTTCATCAATCGCTGGGACGGCTCGGGCCAGTGTTATTGCGCGAGTTGCCGGAAGAATTTCCGCGAAGCCTCGGGGCATGAACTACCGCGGACGAACAATCCGCAGGATCCGGCGCGGCGGGCCTACATGCTTTGGCGGCAGGAACGGCTGTTTGCCTTGTGGCAACTCTGGGACGCGGAAGTGCGAAAGATAAATCCCGATTCCTGCGTGATCCCCAACACCGGTGGCGGAGCGGGCAGCTCGCTCGACATGGTGCGGATCGGCCGGCTGGCGCCGACTTTGATGGCGGACCATCAGGCGAGGCGCGGGTTGATGCCTCCCTGGGCGAATGGCAAACGCGGGAAGGAGTTTCGGGCGACGATGGGCAATAAACCCATCATTGGTATTTTCAGCGTAGGGTTGGAGGAAGCGTATCGTTGGAAAGATTCCGTGCAGAGCGCGGCCGAGATCCGACTGTGGGCGATCAACGGAATCGCGAACGGGCTGAGGCCTTGGTACACGAAGTTCGCCGGCAGCGTGAACGACCCGCGCTGGTTGAAGCCGGTCGAGGCCGTCTACAACTGGTGCGCGGAGAATGAGCCGTACCTGCGGCACGAGCGTTCGCTGGCGCGGGTGGCGCTGGTTTATTCGCAGCAGTCGGCGTGGTTTGTCCCGAATGAGCAGGGAGGACGCGACCTCAGTGAAGACGCGTCGAACGGCTGGTATCACGCGCTGGTTGAAGCGCGAATCCCGTTCGAGATGGTGCACGACCGTTTGCTGGACGCCGAGCATTTGAGCGCATTCAAAACGCTGATTCTCCCGAATATCACGGCGCTCTCCGACGCGCAGTGCGCGCAGCTGCGGGCGTTTGTCGAGCGTGGGGGCGGACTGGTTGCGACGCATGAGACGTCGCTCTACGACGAGTGGGGGGTGAAGCGAAAGGACTTCGGGCTGGCTGGACTGTTTGGAGCGAGTTTCGCGGGGAAGATCGAAGGCCCGATGCGCAACGCCTATTTGCGGCTCGAGCACGAAACGACGAAAGAGCACCCGCTGCTGAAGGGACTGGAAGACGCCCCGCGCATTATTCACGGCATCACGCGAGTTGAGGTAACAGCAAACGACAAATTTCCCGCGTCGCCGCTGACGTTGATTCCGTCGTATCCCGATCTGCCGATGGAGAAGGTTTTCACCAAGACGCCGCGAACGGATATTCCGCAGGTGTTTTTGCGGGAAGTCGGCGCGGGGCGGGTGGTTTATTTCCCGTGGGACATCGATCGGAGTTTCTGGGAGATTCTCGACAGCGATCACGGCAAACTGCTGCGCAACGCGGTGACTTGGGCGACGAACGAAGAGCAGCCAGTCACCGTGACGGGGGCCGGGGTGGTGGAGGTAACCGTTTGGCAGCAGAAGAACTCCGTGACCGTGCACCTCGTGAATCTCACGAATCCCATGATGATGAAAGGCCCGATCCGGGAGCTGTTGCCGGTCGGACCGCAAACGGTGCGGATCCATCTTGGGAAACTTGTTGCGAAGAGCGTACACCTACTCGTGAGAAAGATGACGCTCGACGTCCGTCAATTCGGCGAGTGGATCGAGTTAACCGTTTTACTGGATGATCACGAGGTGATCGCGATCGATACCGGCGTCGCCCGGCCCTTCGAAGTGCCGCGAATTCAGCTGCGGACAGGGGACGCCTTTCGGGTGGATGAGGCCCGGCGTTGATCGATGCCCCGGATGATATTGGAAGGAATTCGGTTCTTAAGGGTGACTTCCCCCTCTGACGCAGGGCGGCGGGTGGAAAAGTAATCACCTCAGTGGGAAAGGGAGCGCACACGGCTGGCCTGAAGGCCAAAGGTCGTGGGCGTTTCAATCCACCGAGGTGATGAGTACCGGTTCACGATCGCGCGTAGCGCGAACCAACCGGCCAAAGAACGGGAAGAGGCGGGCGTTTAAGCTGCCGCAGCGAGTTTCCGCTTGGGAGAGCGGGCAACATCCGCGGCGAATATTTTCTCGGCGCCGGAGCGTTGCAGCGTTTGAAAAACGGTGGGGAATTCGGCCTTGTCGATGGCGTCGATCGCGATCACGACCCGATTTTCGAGCAACGTGTCCTCGAGGCTCAGGCGGTTTTCGTGGGGCAGACCCAGGCTGCAAAGCATTTCGTCGAAAGAGTCTGCCGTGGAATCATGGCGCGATTCCTCAAACAGCTGGCGCAGAAATCCCGACGCGGCGATTTTTTCGCCGGACTTCAGTCGCAGCTTGGCCGAACCACCGAGCCAGCATTTGGCGCTGTTGGGGCGTGAGCTGAGTGGGTGAATTATCGAGATGAGCGAAGGAGCAATCCCGGCGCGTTTAAGGCGCACGATAGTGAGATCGGCGTGAAGGCGGGAAAAGGCGGAGGCGAAAACGAGAATGCGAGTCATGGGAGTGAGAGGATGTGGAGGGGAGTGAAGGGGAGGCGACAAAGGTAGCGTGTTGATTTGAAGCCGAATGATCGTGATACGCTGAATGTTAGCTGGAGGTGTTCCGTGTTGTTCCCGTTATCCGAATTCGGAGATAAATTTCGAAATACTAATAGGTTAAAATTTCGTGGTGGGATGGTGTACTGGTGACGCGCCACGCTGGATCCATGCAGGTTGCAAAGTCGCCGCCTTGGAAGACCTCAATCTGCCACGAACGGGCGACTCTGATCTCTGGGTTAGAAATCTAAGGCTACGAGTCGGGGGCGATTTACGGTTGCGACCCCCATGCATGGCGCCGACCGTGCGCCTAGTTCATGCGCCTCATCGACCTTTCGCAGCCTCTGTACGACCAAGCGCCGAATTGCCCGGTGCACCCGCCCGTCTCTTTCAAGCGCACCGCTGATCATTCAGACGGGGGTTAGCGAATGGAGCAAATCGCGATGGCGACTCACACCGGCAGCCACCTCGACGCGCCGCTGCACAAGATCGCTGGCGGAAAAAGCATTTCCGATTTGCCGCTGGAGACGTTTGTCGGGCCGGCGCGCATTGCCGATCTGCGGGGGATTTCGGACGATGAGAGAATAACACCCGAACTGCTGACGCCCCGATTGCCCGGCTTGGTTGCGGGAGAAATCGTGCTGCTCGCGACGGGTTGGGGCGACCGGCGGGCGAAGACGGATGAATGGTTGCATCGCTCGCCGTTTGTCGACCCTGCCGGAGCGCGCTGGCTGGTCGACCGCGGCGTGCGCGGCGTGGGGATCGATCATTATTCGATCGGCGGCAGCGGGACGGAGAACGAAGAAACGCACACGATTCTGCTGGGAGCAGGAGTTTGGATTTTGGAAGAGCTGCGTTTTCCGGAGGAGGTTTTTTCCCTGGCCCAGCCGGTGAAACTTTGGGCGATGCCGCTGAACTGGCCGGGTTGCTCGGGCGCATTCTGCCGACCGGTGGTGGAAGTCACGGAGTAGGTGGCGGTTTTTCCGATTGATGGGGCGCGGAGTTTTCGCGCGCGTGAGGTGCCTCGCTCCACGCGAGGCCGAGAAGCAAGGTGGTCCAGAGCAGCAAGGCCGGGTTTTGCAGCGGGAAATGCACGGTGCTGTGCAGGGCGATTCCCAGGAGCGCGAGCACCAGGTCCATTTCCCGCGAGGGATCTTTTGCGTCGCGCTGCGAGACCACCCAGAACGCGCCGATCCAGATGACGAGCCAGGCGGCGGCACCGAGTCCGCCCCACTCGGCGGCGGTTTGGAGCAGGTCGTGGTGGGCGAACTGCCGGTGCTGGTAGAACGTGTTTACGAGGGAATCGTTGGAGTAAAGGACGGCGTGCGTGACCCAGGATCCCGGTCCGAGACCAACCAATGGGTGGTCTTTGGCCATGCGGAGTGCGGTGAGCCAGGCTGCCGGCCGGGGCGGGGCAGAGGAAGCGACGAGCCGGTCACCGCGCAGATTTGCCGCGGCTTTGAACGCGGCGTCGCGCGTGGGCGCGTCCCGGATCGTTTGCGCGGCGCTCGTCCATCCATCGGGGTGCGCGACGCGCATCTTGACGACGCTCACGGCCTGCCAGGCGAAGATTCCGGTGAACAGCGCGGCCATCGTTCCGCGCACAAGCCAGGGCCACTCGCGGGTTTTTGTCCCGAGCTTCCGCCAAGCCACGCCAAGGACCAGAAGGCCGAAGGCGACGAGCGGTGCCGAGTAGGAGTGCCAGAGGGGAAGTGCGGCACCGACGACGAGGAGGAGGACGGACCCGATCACGAGGTTGAGGCGGGCGCTGTGGAGCCGCGTTCTCGCAAATAGAAGCAGCGGCCAGGCGAGGTTGAGGCAGGCACCCGGCGCGTTGTGATGGAAAAAACTCACGTTGAATCGTTCGGTGTCGCCGGAGAGTTCCAGCCATGGAGGCGCGCTCCAGCCGAGCCAGCGAATGCCGAGAGCATAGATCGCCAGCAGAAGTCCGGTCAGCCCGACTGTCGCGCGAAGGTCGCGGCGAAAATCTTCGCTGACTCCCAGTTCAACCGCCGCCAAAAACCCGAGCAGCAAGCCCATTAAAAAAAGCAGCCGGCCGAGGCGAGGCCAGTGCAACATGACGAAGGGAAACTGCGTCTCAAGAAACTGCCAGTGTTCCTCGCCGAAGGCCGTCGTGAACCCCGGCGCCGGCGAAACGGTCCACCCCACGATGCAACCGGAGAGAAAGAGAACGGCGACGAGCGCTGGCCATTTCATGCGCAACCAAGCCCGGGCCTGAATGCGGTCGCAGATGATGAAACCGAAAGCAGCGGTGAGGGGAACGCCCAGCCACCAACCTGCGAGCGGGAGGGTGGTGTTCGCTCCCGCCATCCAAGGCGCCGCGCTCGCGGCGAAGACGAGGAGCAAAGCGGCGAGAGGGCGGAAGGGCATGCACGAACCCGCGGCATCGAAATGCACGGGTGCAGCCGCTAGCTAACACGGCTTGCAGAATTCCAAAATAAAAAAGCCAACCCGGAAGGGTTGGCTGGAAATCTTCCGCTTGCTTGGAAGAAAGGCTTTAAGGAGCCGGTACGTAGGTTGCCACACCGGCCGCACTAAAAGAGACGGTTCCGATTTTCGTTTCCATGCCGTTCACGTTCTTGAAAACGTCATAAACGGTTCCGACCTTGACGGTGAAGGGCCCGGGGCTGTTTCCAACGTTAGCGAACGATTTCACGTTGTCGCTGTTTCCCGCGAAAACCGCGTGGAAACCGGCGATCGGCCCCGTGAGCGCGTTGATCTGGACGTCCGCCCCGAAAGTAATTTGAGGAGCGAACAGGGCGGCGAAAACAAAGAGGAGAATGCGGTAGTGCTTCATAACGCAAAAATTGAAATCCACGGGGGCTTAAACGCAAGGAGATGTATGTAGGGCATTCCCTGATTCACTCCTCGTGCGGGGAGGCTGCCGGCCCTAGGGCGAGCGGGAAAAAAAGCGCAAAACAAGCGGCCACGGCGCGGTTCACAAAAACCATGTCCCCGAGCGCAAAAAACAATACGCCCACGCATCCAACCAACAGCCAGCGATGGAGGTTCGAGGCAGGCGTGCGCTGGGCGAGCATCACCCACCAAAACCCGGGAAATAAAAAGAGGCCGAAGCCGACGAACCCAAGTTCCGCGAGCCGTTCCAGCCAGTCGTTGTGAGGGTGATCGTAAAGGGTGATGCGACCTTGGTTGTGGACCACGCGGGTCTCGGCTCGCTGATAAAATCGAAATGCCCCGCCATACCCTCCCAAGCCCCAGCCGAACCACGGCTTCGCTTGGACCATGGGGATGGTGTCCTCCGCGAGGGTTTGTCGGATTCCAAAGGGGTTTGACTTCAGGATACCGCTCCACGTGCGGTGGCCGCCCGGTGCGCCGTGAACCTTGTAGAAATAAAAAACGACCGAGCAGATGGCCAACGTCCCAAGCAGCGTGGACACTGCGAGCACTGGGAACGGCTGGTGGCGCGAAAGGGTGGGTTTTCGGCGGTGTCGGATGATCACGAAGATTACGACCAATCCAAAAGCGCCGATGACGAGAGTGCCCAGCCGGGAAGTTGAAAGGGGTGCCGACGCGGCAATGACGACACCCGCAACCGCCAAGCTGCAACGCAGCGCGATATTTTTGGAATTTTCGAACAGGGCGGCGACGGCGGAAATGCCGAACAAGGTGAATGCGCACCAATGGTTGTGGTAGAGGAACGTCGAATAAAAATACCACTCGGGTGCAGTCCACTTTCCCAAAATCAACATCTGCCCCGAAAATTTGAAAGGGATGCCGATGATGGCCAAGACCATGGTGGTCCCGGCCAGAATCCAGAGCAACGATCGTATTTGCTTCCCGCTTAGACCGACATTTCGCGCTGTCAGGGCCAGCAGTCCGAGGGAAAGCCAGAACCAGCCCTCTAACACGGTGGCTTGTTTGAAAGCGGTGCTTGGTCGTCCCGGGTTGTGTGGGATGGCATCGAATCCTTCTCCGAGCCAGGGGGCCACTGGCGCGCTGCTGCGGTTGTAAGTGCTCGTGATGACTTGAGCGGCTAGCAGTCCCCAACAAATCACGGGGACCCAAAACGCCGCGCCCGGATTTTTATTCCGCAGTGCGCAGGCGACGAGCCACAAAACCAGCGGCAAAAGGCTGAGTCGGCCAAGCCATAAAGTCCAGTAGTAGCCGGCGGAACTGTTGCCGCCAAGCAACCAAGGCGTCACTCCGAGGGTGCCCGCGGCGATGAGCCACAGAATCCAGCGCGCCGTCCCGTGGAGGCCGCGGGCGATTTTTAGGCGGCGCGATTCGGGCGGCGCGAATTCATGGCTGGCGTCCATTTGGCGAGGTAACCTCCCGTCATTCCCACCGGCAAGTGCGGTTTCGTTGCAGCAGCCTGTTAGGTCGTCGCTAAAACTGGCAAAGCTCCCACTTCTGCTGCCTTCGATCCATCGAGGCAAAGCCGATTGCGAAGGATTTTCAAGAAACTGGTGGGCCCACTGGGATTCGAACCCAGAACCAAAGGATTATGAGTCCTCTGCTCTAACCGTTGAGCTATAGGCCCAGAAGATCCCGATGCCGTTGGGAGAAACCGCATCCTTTAGTTATGGTGAGGAGAGGACCTCACGGGAGCTGCCCCATCCTCTTTAAAAGCTGACGAGCGGGCACTTCCTCAGGGGGGCCATCACGTTGCGATCAATTGATCGATCGCATTGCGCAGCTCCTCGCTCGTAAACACTTTTGGCAGAAAGCCGGCTTTCTTTCCGTTTGGGAGCGGGTCGGTGATTACGACAGTGTCAGCGTACCCGGAAATGAGAAGGACGTTCAATTCTGGAGCCTTGCTGACGAGTTTCTTGGCGAGGTTAAGCCCGTTTTCATCACCAAGGACGATATCGACGATGGCCAAAAACGGCGATGGCTGCCCCACTTTGTTTACGACCTTCAAGGCTTCGCTAGCGCTATTCGCGGTAAGCGTGTTGTAACCGAATTTTGCCAGCACGAAACTGAGATACTCCACGATGTCAGGTTCATCATCGACGACTAGAACCGTCTTTTTTTGCTCCCTTTGGTCTAGCGGAAAAGCGTGGCGGCTGGAGCTAGTGCTAACACGACGAGCCGGTGAAGGCGCCTGAGTAGACTGCTTAGGGTTCATTTAGCGGAATAACTCCACAGGGAGTGAGGGAGGCGAAGGTGGCGACGAAAATCTTCGTCGATTTTATCTCAGTGTAAAGTGCTTACCGGCAGTTTTACTGATCCGCAGAACTGAGTTCGTCTGCCCGGCTAGAAAACAACTTGGAGTTGGCTGCGGGTCCAAGACCCTTGTCTTGAAAAAGGGAAATTTATTGTGCAATAGCTTGCGTTATCTTTCGAATCTCTGGCATCAGGTATAACACTATGGCGGTCGATCGCGTGTCCTTTTTTGATGTCCATATGATCCTTCCCGATTCTGGTTTTTTAGAGATCCGGCTCCCTAGCGTGGGTGCTCGAAAATTATAATGCTCGGAATTGATGAACTCCGATAAAGAAAGGTTAGGATCCGCGCTGTTGCAGCTGAAGGCCTGTTTTTGGGGGGGATCTGTCCGACCTCTTACTGGCTATTTGGAAGCTCCCGTCCCGCCCGAGTGCAGTGATTTCGTCCGAAGCGGCATTGATTGGTTCGAGGGCATTTATCCGGCCGATTTGGAGACGGTAAAGCAAAGCGTAGGGAGAGCGCTTCGTGGTTTGGACTGTGAACCGATGGAGTATCGGATGGTGGTCGAGAACGGAGGGATCGTTTGGGTGCGTCACTGGCTGATGGGAAAACGACGAAGCCGAATGGGACGCAGCGAAGTTCAGGGTTTCGTACAGGTTTTGGACGAAAGGAAACGCCTCGAAGCGGAATGCTTACGCATTTGTGAACGTGAAAAGGCGGCCCTCGGACAAGAGCTGCACGACGATGTATGCCAGCTCTTAGCAGGGGTTTCGTGTCTAATTGAGGCGATCGCGCAAAAGGCGAAAGCAAGGATGCCGGAGCTGGCGACGACATTCAAAGATCTATCAGATCAGCTCAACGCGGGGATGGACCGCACTCGCTCCCTTGCCCACAGCCTTGTGCCTTTGAGATTGGTCACGATGGGCCTCTCGGGGGCATTACGGGAACTTGCTTCTCAGGCTGAGAGGACCTTTAACATTAAGGTCCATGTTGGCCTTCCTAGGACTATTCCCTCGCAGAAGCCCGAGCAAATTTTGCATTTGTATCGCATCGCCCAGGAATCGATCAGCAACGCGATCAAGCACGGAAAAGCCACTAGGGTTGACGTGGAGTTCACGCGGGTGGGAAGCAAAATGAGCTTAACCATACGTGACAACGGTTCCGGGGTGCCCACCGAATCCAGGCGAAAGCAGGGGATTGGTTTGCACATCATGCGTTACCGCGCCGGGATTATTGGCGGCCAAGTCCGAATTTCTGCGCAGCCAAAAAAAGGGACTGAAGTTTTGGTGACATATGATGGTGGCCCAGCCCCGAAACGTCTTCGGAAAACTAGCTCATGAAGACCCGCATATACATCACGGATGACCATCCTTTGGTTAGGCGGGGCTTGGCGGCCATGATTAACGCGGAGCCCGATCTCGAAGTTTGCGGAGAGGCTGAAGACTGCGCTACTGCGACTAGTGAAATCGCTAAACTACGTCCAGATGTCGTAATCGTTGATATCTCTCTCAAAGGGAATAGCGGGATTGAGCTGATCAAAAACATCAAGGCTTTCGATCCCAAGATCGTGGTTGCCGTGTTGTCCATGCACGACGAATCGGTCTACGCGCTCCGGGTGTTAAAGGCGGGAGCGAAGGCGTACGTCATGAAGCAGGACATCGCTAGCAAGGTGATCGAAGCTGTTCGGAAAATTCGCAAAGGGCAGATGTATGTCAGCGAGAAGGTCGCGAGCCAGATGCTGAATCGCATCGTCAAGGGGCAGGAAGAGGAGGGCGACTCACCAGTGGCGGCGTTGAGCGATCGCGAGCTGGAGGTTGCTAACCTAATCGGTGCTGGACTTGCGACGCGCGAGATCGCGCAGCGCTTGCACGTCAGCGTCAAAACCGTTGAAACGCATCGCGCGCATATCAAGTCGAAGTTGAATTTGAGCAGCGCGACTCTGCTGGTGCAGTTCTGCGTTCGCTGGGTGGAGGAAAGCAAGCGCTCGGACGTGTAAGTGTCGCAAATCGAGAAGATTTGCTCCGCAGAAGTATGCCTTGTGATAAAATCGGTGGCGAATAACTCCGTTCGCCCGTGGTTTTTCCTTGGGTAGGTTTGAGGTGGCTCGGAGATGCACTCCCTAGTTTTCGCTGGCGGGTCGCAGCTACCCCGGCAGAATCGTCGGATGAGTTTAAACCCATCCGCTTCCGGTGGTGAGTGGAAGCGATGGGAACCGTTCTTTTCAGGGAGCAGCAGGCTGCGTTGGCTTCATGGCGTGGCCGAGAGTTTTGTGTTCCCAGCTTGGTCTACCGACGGGAGCGAACGCGGGGGCCCGATTCCTGCCATCCGAATGAGGAAAGGGAATTCATCGTGAAAGTTTTGCTCTGGGGGATCAACTATGCGCCCGAGTCGACCGGCATCGCGCCTTTCAATCGGGAGCTTTGCGAATTCCTCGCCGCGCGCGGGCATGAGGTTTCAGCAGTCACTGCTTTTCCGTACTACCCGCTATGGCGAAAGCGGCCGGAAGATCGCGGTCGCCTCTTTCGTGCTGAAAGCTCGGGTGGCGTGACCCTCCACCGTTGTTGGTGCTACGTTCCCGCGACGGTTACCACACTGCGACGGATTTTCCACGAGTTGAGTTTTTGCGTCGTTTCAACCGCCAGGATTTTGTGCCTGCCGAGGGCGGATGTTTACATGGTGGTCAGCCCCCCGCTGGCATTGGGACTATTTGCCTGGATCTTAACCGCGCTGAAGGGCAGCCGGTTCATTTTTCACGTGCAGGATTTACAACCCGATGCTGCGGTGGGGCTCGGCATGCTAAAGCGTGGTTGGTTAGTCCGTGTTCTTTACGGACTCGAGCGGTTGGCTTATGCGAAGGCGGCAGTGGTTTCGGGTATTTCCCGAGGCATGCTAATTGCCTTCCAAGAAAAAGGGGTGCCGGAAGCGAGACGGGTGATGTTACCTAATTGGCTGCGGGTGGGATCAGCCGTCTATCGCGACCCGGCGTCGAGAGCAGCTGCGAGGGAAAAACTTGGAG
>JBDSSU010000517.1:0-3719 GCA_039928635.1 Opitutaceae bacterium
TGCAACTCACCGCGGAACAGCTCGATCAATTGCTGGGCCCGATCGCGCTCTATCCGGATGCGTTGATCGCGTTGATCCTCCCTGCAGCGACGGTCCCTTCGGATGTGGTGCTCGCCGGGCGCTATCTTGCCGGGGAAGGAGTGGGACCGGCGCAAATCGACGACCAATCTTGGGATGATAGTGTGAAAGCGCTGGCGCATTACCCGACGGTTGTGTCGTGGATGGATCAAAACCTGGCGTGGACGAAACAGCTTGGTGAGGCATTTCTCGCCCAGCCAGCCGAGGTCATGAAGTCCATCCAGCGGCTGAGGGCCGCGGCCCGTTCCGCTGGAACGCTCGTCGATACCCCACAGCAGCAAGTGCTCACGCAAGCGGACATGATCAGCATCGTTCCGGCGGAGCGGGACGTGATTTACGTCCCATACTATGATCCGGAGATCGTTTATGTTCGACGCCCGGGTTACTCGTACGGGAGTTCGTTTTTTTCGTTCAGCGTGGGATACCCCGTGGGCTTCTGGCTCGGTTACAACATGGATTGGAATCACCGCCGGATTTGGATGATCGACCGCCAGGAACGTGAGCGTTACTGGCATGATCAGCGGGACTGGCGGCGGCCCACCTTCGCGGCTGGTGCGACTTGGACGCGCGATACCGTTCATCGCCCATGGACGCCAAATCCCGTCTATGTGCGTCCTTCGCAGCCGCAGTATCGACGGTCAACCCCGGTGGTGGCTCGGCCGACGCCGATCGCCCGCGATACTCCCGGTCGGTCACCTTCTTCCTACTGGAATCAACCGGATCGGACGGAGGGAACCGTCCGAGTTGACGGGACGTCGACCAACACGCAGCGAGCGGTGTATTCGAGGTCGAGAAATTACCAACAAGCCCCTTCGCCCGCTCCGCAGGTTCAAGCGTCCGCGCCCGCCCCGCAGCGATTCGCCCCCTCAAATCCCGTGCCCGCTGCAGCCACGACAACCCCCAGCGCAGCCACGCCCAGGGTGAGGCCGCCAGCGTATAGCCGGGGCGAGCGCGGGGTACCCCCGCCACAACAGGCACCGCAGCAACAACCGGCAGCTCCCCCTGCGACCGAACAACGCTCCCGAGAGACTAGGGAGTCTCGCAGCCGTTCCGACGTTCCCCGCGGCCAATCCAATTCCTCCGCTTCCAACGTCAGGGCGTCAGCCTCCGCCGCTCCAGCGCCCGCGTCGTCTCCGGCGCCTGCCGCCTCGGACCAAGTTTCTCAACCCGCGGCCAGCGCGTCTTCTTCAGCCCCTGCGCCCGCAGCGCCCTCAGCAAGCCGCCGTCCTGCCCCGACCGTCTACTCGCGCGGGTCACGCTGAGTTCGACCTCCACTCGGGCAATCCAAGTGGCACGGACATCTTGCCCGTGTTCCGAACCCACGGGCAAGATGTCCGTGCCACTCAAATGGCCGACAGCTCCAGACACGTGTCCGATAGCTCCGGGAAACAGCGCTCTGTGGGTGGAGGCGGCTAGCGCCGGCGAAAAATAATCAGGTGCTGACGTGGCAGGGTTTCGATGGTGGTGACGTGGTCGAGCGGCAATCCGCTCATTTCTTTTTTCACCTGAGCTTCGGTCATTTTGTGAAGCGGCTTGATCGCGACGGCCGGATCTTCCCCGCGATATTCGACAAACACCATCCGGCCGCCTGGCTTCAATTGACGACAGATCGCCGCCATCACTTCAGCGGGATGGCTGAGCTCATGGTAAACGTCCACCATCAGCACGAGATCAACCGGAACGGGCAGACGCGGGTCGTCGACGCTGCCGAGTATCCCCGTCACGTTTTGGATCGATCGTTCCTTCATCGCCAGCGTGAGGCGGTCGAGCATCTCCTGCTGAATTTCCACGCCGAACACGCGTCCCTTGGGGCCCACCGCACCAGCGAGTCGCCACGTGAAATAGCCCGTGCCGCAACCGATGTCGGCGACGACGTCGCCCGGCCGAAGGGCCAGCGCAGTGAGCACGAGATCGGGCCGTTCCTCGCGATCCCGTTCCGGCCGGTCCAGCCACGGGGCACCCTCGTGCGTCATGTAATGTGCGATCTCGCGACCGTGGTAATATTTCCCAAGCCCATCGCGCGTCTTTGGTCCGGCGTTGTAGAGGCCATCGGGGGCCGCGGCGGGGAGCCCAGTTCGCGTCGCGGCAAATGCGACGAGTATGAGTAAAAGGTGCCGGAAGAAGAAACGCGGGGATAGCGATCGCATCGGATGGCACGGTAGCGATCACCGACCGGCTCACAAATTTTATTCGCACGTCGGTTGGTCGCCGAAGCCTGAACCCAGCTTGTCCTGTCTGCAGAAGTTGCCTGATGTTTCCCTGTGCCGGAAAAATTCAGCAGATAACCACGGATGAACCCGAATGGACACGGAGGCTGAGGGAAAGAGATCGGAGCCGAAGTCCGGGGACCGCGAACGGTTCGGTGAAGTCGAGGAAAGCATTTCATTCGCATTGGGAGCGATACCCCGAAGCTTGCTTCGGCTTGGTTGCAAAAGGGTCCGGGGAGCGCGCGCGTCCGCGCGTGCTGGTTTGGGCGTCTCGCACGTACCATCCGAACCGCTCTCGGCGAGACGCCGAGAGCAGCACGCGAGACGCGCGCGCTCCCCGGACCCTTTGCAACCAAGCCGAAGCAAGCTTCGGGGTATCAGACCCAAGGCGAATGACAATCGTTGGGCTGTTGTCGTGGCTGTGAAATGGATTCGGAAAGTTTATCCGCGTGTTCCACGCAATCCGCGCCAGCGAATACTGCCCGTTCCAGAATGACAGAGGAGTACTCTCGGGCGCCGACGCCGATCAGCTCTCCACGATATTTTCGAAACGAGTCCAGCGAATCGCCCGCCGCACAAGCTCCGCGCCGCTCTCCAAGTCCAACTTCAGCTTCAGGTGCTCACGGTACGAATCGATCGTCTTTGTGCTCAGGTTCAACCGCTGTGCGATTTCCCGAGTCGTGAAGCCGTTGCCGATCAGTTGAAACACTTCCAGCTCGCGGTCGCTGAGCGTGTCCAATGGAAATGCCGCCGGCTCGGATTTGCGATTCCTCACGATGCCGCTCAGCAGCTTTCCTTTCATCTTTTCGCTCAGATAAAAATCGCCGGCGAGAATGGCGCGGATCGCCGGAAGAATCTTATCCGCCGCTTCGCGTTTCATGATATAGCCGCGCGCTCCGGCGCGAATCGCGCGTTCGGCATACAGGTCCTCATCGTGCATCGACATCACCAATATGGGCACTTCCGGGCACAACGTCATCAGGTTCTTCATGAGCTCGATCCCATTGCTGGTCCTTAGGGCGATATCGGTAATCACAATCGCGGGTTTGACCTTGGCGATCTGGTCGAGCGCTTCCGGTGCGCTATCCGCGTCGCCACAAATAAAGAGATCCGCTTCGCGGCCGATAATCGCCGCGAGGCCGGTTCTAGTGATCGGATGATCCTCAACCAGGAAAACCCCGTACCGCTTGCCGGCGGCGGCAGGAGCACTGCCGCCATGGACACCATTCGATTGAGGGTCGGGAGTAGATGAAGCTTTCATCTCAAGAGGGAAGTTTACGATTCAACGTATCGGGAAATTTGAAGGGACTGTGGATGGCGCTGGACAGCGTCCGGAGAGAAAAGAACCAACAAAAATTAAGCTGCGAGGACTTTGGTCGGGCGTATACGCCCCAAGTGCCGCTGTTCTAAACGAACGACCTAACTCTATTTCGG
>JBDSSU010000518.1:0-3157 GCA_039928635.1 Opitutaceae bacterium
CATTTACTATGTTTCGCGCGAAGGCGTCACCGGCGTGCGCGACAAGGTCGCCGCGAACCTGTTGGAGTCAGTGGCGCGGATCCGTCGCCATACTTCGCTGCCGATCGCCGTGGGGTTTGGAATTTCGACCCGCGCCCAGGTGGCGGAAGTCGCGGCGCAGGCTGATGGCGTTGTGGTCGGGAGCGTGTTGGTGAATTGCATTCGGGACAATCTCGGCGACCGCGAGAAAATCGCGGAGGTGCTCGCGGCGAAGGCTGCTGATTTGGTGGCAGGGACGGCGCGCCTTTGAGTTTCGCCTTGCCGGGTCAGAGGGGCGCCCGTGCTCTCTCTCTCCGATGCCGCGTAAAGTTCTGCTGATCGACGATGACCGTTTGCAGTATCGCGTCACGCAGGCGCTCTTCGGAAATTTTCGGGCGGAGAAATACGAGCTCCACTGGGTTTCGAATTACGCGGAAGGTTTGGAGCAGCTGCTGAGCGGAAATTGCGTTGTCTGTTTGCTCGATTACCAACTTGGACCACGTACCGGCTTGCAACTGATCCGCGAGGCAGCGGAGCGAGGATGCCATGTGCCGATTATTTTTCTGACGGCGGACGCGTCGGAGTGGGTGGACATCGAGGCGATGAACGCGGGCGCCCTGGACTACCTCGTGAAAGGTGAAATCACGCCGCGCGCGATGGAGCATTCGCTGCGTTACGCGCTGAAACTCGGCGCCACGATGGAGGCGTTGCGATTGCTCGCCACGCGTGACGAACTCACCGGGCTGTTCAATCGGCGCGAGTTTGACCGCATCCTGCGGGAAGAGCGCGAGCGGGCGTTGCGTTTCGGTCATCCCCTCGCGCTGGTGCTGATCGACGTCGATCATTTCAAATCCGTCAACGACACCTACGGGCACCAGGCCGGCGATCTCGTCTTGAGCGAGGTAGCGGGCCGACTGGCGAAACAAGTGCGGACGGTTGATCGGATCGCCCGTTTTGGCGGCGAGGAATTCGCCCTCGTTCTCATCGAGACGAACTACCAGGCCGCGACACATGTGGCCGAAAAAATCTGCCGCGCACAGGAGAAGACTCCCGTGAAAATCGGAGCAATGGAGCTGACGGTGACGATCAGTGCGGGCGTCGCGGTTTTGCCGGGAGATGCTGACCGTTGCGAGGGGTTGATCGCTGCCGCTGACCGTGCGCTCTACCGCGCGAAGGGCGAGGGCCGAAACCGCGTCGTCCGGTTCGATGCGCCATGATTGGGCTCGAGTCCCGTGAACCTGCACGGTCTCGTGATGGTAAACTCGGTTGAGACCTCCGGCTAAGCTTTCGCTGGAACCATGATTCGCAGGCTGGCCGGCTGAACGGAAAACGCGACGCGCTCGCCGGCGGGTTGAGTTTCCCCGTCGGTATGGAGCACCAGCCCTGCGCTCAAACCGTCGACCACAAACCCCGCGGCTTGCCGCCGCCATACCGCCGGAGGAGCGAGTCGTCCCGAAAACAGGCGGGTCAGCAGGGGCACAGCACTAAGCAAAGTGACCGGCGGCACCACGGTGAGATCAAGCAGTCCGTCGTCGACGCGCGCCCCAGGTGCGATCCGCGCGTTGTTGCCGTATTGGTCGGTGTTGGCAACGGCCAGGGTAAATGCGCGGACGTGCTCGTGATGACGATCGTAATTCACGGAGCAGGAGAGGGGGACAGATTGCCGCCACGCGCGGGCGCTGGTGGTGAGGTAGCGCCAAAATCCGCGTTGGCTGAGCCGGTTGAAACGCTCCGCGATCTCGGCTTCGAAGCCGAGTCCGGCGACGACAAAGAAAGGGCGGCCGTTTGCGACGCCGCTGTCAATGCAGCGGGGACAACCCGCGATGAGGAGCTGGAGTGCGCGATCGATCGAGCCATGGATGCCCAGATGTCGGCCGAGGCCGTTGCCAGATCCGCAGGGGATCAGGCCGAAGGTCGCGCCGCTATTCACGAGGGTGCCGGCAACCTCGTTCATCGTTCCGTCACCACCGACGGCGACGATCAGATTGGCACTATCGTTGAGCGCTGCGCGGGTCAGGTCGCTCGCGTGTCGGGTCCGTTCGGTCAAGCTGACGGTGGCACCGTGCTTGCGGGCAAACGACCGCACCGCCTCGAGCGAAGCCACGGCGCGCCCGGACTGGGGATTGACGATGAAGTGGATTTTCAAATGGCGGTGCGATGAATTCACGGGCAACCGCGATTGGCAATCACCGCACTCCTCGCTCGCACGTCGGGGGACGGTTGGCTTCATTCGCGAAATGAAACCCGTGCTCCACCTTCTTTCCGGCTGCACGGCCGTGGGGAAAACGGAATGGGCCTTGCGCTGGGCCGAGGCTAATCGGGCGGAGATCGTGTCGTGTGACTCGCTCCTGTTTTATCGTGGCATGGACATTGGGACCGCGAAGCCCACGCCCGCTGAGCGCGCACGGGTTCCGCATCATCTGATCGATATCTGTCCCCTCGCGGAGCGGATGGACGTGGCCTCCTATGTGATCCACGCCCGGCGAGCCCTCGCGGAAATCAGCGGACGCAGCCACGCGATCTTGGTCGTCGGCGGAAGTGGATTTTATCTGAAGGCGTTTTTCACCGCGGTCACGGACGAGGTGGAGGTATCGGTCGCGCTGCGTGACGAAGTCGCTCAGTTGTCCGCCGAAGAGAGGCTCGAGCGGTTGCTCGCATTGAACGCGGGCAGCGTCGGCGCTCTCGACGTGGCGAATCCGCGGCGGGTGACGCGCGCGCTGGAGCGGTGTCTTGCATCTGGAAAAACCCTGGCGGATCTCGCGGCCGACTTTGCACGGCAACCGGCGCCGTTTTCGGAATGGGAAACGAAGTTAACTGAATTGACGCGCGTGCCGGTGGGACTGATCGAGCGCATTGCCTCGCGCGTGCGGGCGATGCTCGAAGCGGGGTTGGTGGACGAAGTGAGGCGTCTGCGGGGCGAAGGTCTCGAGGCAAATCCGAGCGCAGCCCGCGCGATTGGCTACCGGGAAGTCATCGCGATGCTCGACGGGAAATTACCGTCAGCACAACTGGCCGAAACGATCGAACGCAATACGCGAGGTTTGGTGAAAAAACAGCGCACGTGGTTTCGGACGCAACTGCCACCGCATCGTCGCGTAGCCGCCGAGGAATTGCAGACTCCGGCTGATTTATTTCTGTC
>JBDSSU010000519.1:0-2586 GCA_039928635.1 Opitutaceae bacterium
CGTCGCTCTCCGCCTTCACTTCAGCGGTGCTGTTGATGTAGCAGACCACCGTCGCATCGGGGTAGAGCGCCTTTAATTTTTTCACGTCTTCACCGGTGATCGAGTCCGCCAGCGAGCAGCCGGAACCGCGATCGGGCACAACGACCGTGGCCTCCGGCGACAGGATCTTCGCGGTCTCCGCCATGAAAACGACGCCGGCGAAAACGATGATTTTCGCCTGCGCCTCTTTGGCCATGAGGCTCAGGTAATACGAGTCCCCCTTGAAATCGCTGACGCCGTAGATGATTTCCGGCTCGACGTAGGAATGCGCGAGAATCACCGCGCCCTTTTCTTTTTTCAGCCGGTTGATCTCCAGCGTCAGTGGCGCGATCTCGCGGCAGGTGTCCAGATTCCATTTCCGGCCGCGCGGGTCACAGTCGACGTGCATGAGCGACGCCAGCAAGCGCTCGGCTTCGACTTCAATCTCCGTGTCGGTGTCAGTGGTGGTCATGCGGCGATGTGCTCGGGGCCGCAGAGCGTCATCCGAGCCAGCCGCTTTTTCAAGCGGTAGCGTCGGCATTGCCCACTTTGACAGGAGGCGCGGTTCAGATCGCGGGCGGCGTCGCGGTCGCGCGGCGTTCCTGCAACGCCTTCTCGATCTCGTCGACCTTTACCTGGGTCAGCGGGTAGATCCACAACATCACACCTTTCAAGGCGGCGAAGACGGCTGGGAAGAGGGAGAACGTGAGCGTGATGCCGATAATCGAGCTGGCGGTTTGCGCGACGTTCGCGACGTAACCGTATCTGGCGAGAATCCAAGGCAGCAGGAATCCGGCGAGCGCCGTGCCCGTCTTCAAGGCGAAGAGTGACGCTGAATAGACCAAGCCGGTCGAACGGCGCCCGAACTTCCATTCGCCGTAGTCCGCGACATCGGCGTACATCGCCCAGACCAGCGCCGAAGCCGGCCCCATGCAGAAAGTGCCGATCGCCTGCATGATCAGTTGAACCGTATAATTATCCTTCGGGATGAAATAAAACGAAGCCCAGCTAATCGCGGTGCCGAACGTGAGGAGGACCGAGACGATGCGCTTGTCCGCCACCTTCGCGAAGAAGCTCAGGCAATACGCCCCGAGCATCTGGCCGAGCATACCGAGCGAGAGAAACACCGTCACGCGATCGAGGCCCACACGACCGCCGAACAACGTGACGATGGCCGTGTTGTCATAGCCGGCGACGTACTTGAAGTAATAGATGGCGCTGCCGTTGCGGAGCCCGATGAAGGTGAGGGAAAAGATCGCCGCGACCAGGAGCATCAACCACGGGTAGTTTCGCAGGAGCTCCTTCACCTCGCCAAGCGCATCGCTCTTCTGGCCAGGCGGCACCGTGACGCGTTCCTTGGTGGTCGCGAAGCAGATGAGGAACATGATGACCGAAACCACTGCGAAGATCAGCATCGTGAGCTGGAAGCCTCTCAGCTCGTTGATCACTTTCCCGGTGGCGTCCGCGCCACCCCCGAGCCATTTCACCACCGGACGAACGCAAAGCGTGACGAGCAAACCGCCGCCAAACGCCCCGACAAACCGATAGCTTGAAGCCAAGGTGCGCGTGCGCGGGGAGGAACTGATCACCCCCAGCATCGAAGAATACGGCACGTTGATGAACGAATACATCAGCATCATGAACGCGTACGTGAGGTAGGCGTAGACCAGCTTGCCCGTGGAGGTCAGGTCCGGGCTGGCGAACAGCAAATAGCCGCCGATGCCGTAAGGGATGGCGAACCAGAGCAGGTAGGGACGGAATTTTCCCCAACGCGTTTGGGTCCGATCCGACATCAGGCCGATGAACGGGTCGGCGGCGGCGTCGAACAGCCGGACCGCAAAAAACATCGTGCTGATCGCCACGGGCGCGAGACCCCAGACGTCCGTATAAAAATACGTCAGAAAAATGCCGAAGGTCTGAAAGAACAGATTCGAGGCGGTGTCACCGAGGGCGTATCCGACGTACTCGCTCGTCTTCAGCTTCTCGACCGGCGGAGCGGGGGGAGGGGGTGTGGGAGTGGTCTGCATAGGGGGGTAGAAAGCGGCGCGGAAGCGAGCCGACCGGAGTTGAGCGGGAACCGGAAAGCGCGCGAGACAAAGGCCGGGCGAACATTAGACGGCGGGGTCGGCAAACGGATTCACGCGATACTCCCGTTCGCGATATTCGAAGAAATCGAAGTCCGCGGCCCGCCCGGCGCCGGACATGTCGTTGCAGCTGACTCCCACGAAATTCCCGGTGAAATTCGGTGCGCCAGGGGCGTTCGCCTCATCGGAGAGAATGCTCGCGTCGAACATCTGCGGCAGCCACGACCACTGCCCGTTTCCCATCCGATAGCCGAAATGAAGCCGTTCCGCATCGACCTCGACGCGCAGCTCGATGGGCTTTCCGCTCGGTATCGGGATGAGAGGGGTAAACGCGTCGGCCACGACGCCGTCCGGGATGCTCGACATGACGCGCAGGTGTTTCCCAACTTTCTCGTCGTGGGAAATGTAGAGGTAGTGAAACTTCGCACTGTTGTAATAGCAGATCAGGCCCGCGAGCTGTTGGTAATGCTCGGGCTCGAACTCG
>JBDSSU010000520.1:0-16158 GCA_039928635.1 Opitutaceae bacterium
CTCGCCGAGAGCGGTTCGGATGGCTCGGGCGGGACGCCCGAACCGGCACGCGAGACGCGCGCGCTCCCCGGACCCTTTCGCAACCAAGCCGAAGCAAATTTCGGGGTATCAGACCCAAAGCGAATAAAAAAGCCGGCCCAGAAAGGGCCGGCTCGATGAGAGGCGGAAGGGCTGGCGCGATGACTAGATCGCGGCGTCGCCTCGCTCGTCGGTCCGGATGCGCACGACATCTTCGAGGGGGAGCACGAAGACTTTGCCGTCGCCGATCTTGCCCGTTTTCGCGGAGGCCACGATGGCATCGACCGCTTTGCCGACATGTTCGGAACTCACGGCGACCTCGATTTTAACCTTCGGGAGAAAATCCACGGTGTACTCGCTGCCGCGGTAGATTTCGGTGTGTCCCTTTTGCCGGCCGAAGCCCTTGACCTCGGTCACGGTCATGCCCTCGACGCCGACTTCGGCAAGAGCGGTTTTAACTTCCTCGAGCTTGAAGGGCTTGATGATGGCGATGATGAGTTTCATGAGATGATGAATTGTTGGTTGCCGGAAATCACGATTTTGCCTCGTAGATGTAACCCTCTTCGCCGTGATCGCTGAGGTCGAGACCTTCCTGTTCGCCCTCGATGGTGGGACGGAGACCGACGACGGCTTTTACGAGAAGCGCGATCACGATGGTTCCGGCCACAGCCAATACCACGGTGAGCGCCATCGCCTTCACCTGTTCGATCCAGAGGGAATTTCCCACGATGTCCTTGAGGTTGGTGTTCAGATTTCCGTTCACCGAAGCCTTCGCAAAACATCCGGTGAGAAACGCTCCGAGCGTGCCGCCCACGGCGTGAACCCCGAAGGTGTCCAGAGCATCGTCGTACTTGAGCCAGCCTTTGAGCTTGGTGCAGGCAAAGAAGGGAACCGCACCGGCGAGAATGCCGAGCCACATCGCACTGGTGCTGTCGATGAAACCACAGGCGGGTGTCACCACGACAAGCCCCGCGACTGCGCCCGAGCAAAAGCCGAGGACGCTGGCGTGCCGGCGGGTCAGATATTCGAGCGCTGCCCACGTAAACGAGGCCACTGCGGTCGCGAGCGTGGTCGTCGTGAACGCGTTGGCCGCGATCCCATCAGCAGCGACGGCCGAGCCGGCGTTGAACCCATACCAACCCACCCAGAGCATGCCTGTGCCGATCATGCACATGACCATGCTATGCGGAGGCATCGGCGTTTTGCCGAAGCCCAGGCGGGGACCAACCAGCAAACAGAGAATCAAAGCGGACCAGCCCGACGACATGTGCACGACCGTGCCGCCCGCGAAATCGATCGCTTTGATGGCGGCGCCGGAGTTCCAGACTCCGTTCATGAAACCCGTGACGCCCCACACCATGTGGGCCAGGGGAAAGTAGACCACGAACATCCAGATCGTGACGAAGAGCATCACCGCGGAAAATTTCATGCGTTCCGCGATCGCACCGACGATCAACGCCGGGGTGATGATCGCAAACATCAGCTGGTACATGGCGAAGACGTTTTGGGAAACCCAGTACGAGTAATCGGTGTTGGGCGCACTCCCGACGTCCTTGAGAAAGAAGAACTCGGTGCCACCCAGAAACCGCCCCAGTCCGTCGGGGCCAAAACTCTTTCCGAACACCAGACTGTAGCCGAAAGCCCACCAGAGAATCGTGACGAGACCGGCAATCCCCAAGCACTGAGCCATGACCGACAGCACGTTTTTCGTCCGCACCAATCCGCCATAAAAAAGCGCGAGGCCCGGTAGCGTCATGAACAACACCAACGCCGCGCAGGTCATCATCCATGCGTTGTGCGCCGGGCCAGGAACACCGACCGACGGCGTGGTCAGGCCCGCCGCGATGTTACCTTTGTCGTCTTTGAGCACCGCGCTCGGATCGCCATTTGTCAGATAGGCCTCCCACCCACCCAGACGTTGAGCCACGGTCGGCTCCGGGACGGGCGTCGGGGCTGCGCTCCCGGCCGGAGCGGGGGCTTGAGCAAGGGCGCACAAGGTGGCGAAAAACGCCAGGCAGGTCGCGAAGAGTGGACGGAGGTTTTTTAGGCGGGAGGTGTTCATGAAGCGGTGGCAATTAGCAAAATCAATGCCGCTCATGATCAGCATGCAAAATATTCGTCTTCAACGGACAAATTTATGACATCAGAGCACCCTTGAGTGGGATTGCGCACGCTTACCGCCGCCTTCTGAGCCCGCTCCTGCCGAGCCGGCCACCCTTTCTTTTCCAAACAAGAAAAAGGCCGGCTCCCGGGATCAGGAGCCGACCCAAAAGTCTGTCGTCGCTGGAGCGGAAACTCGGAATTCGCCGTTAGACGGCCGCTTCGCCGCGTTCGTCGGTCCGGATGCGGACGACGTCCTCCAACGGGAGAACGAAAACCTTCCCGTCACCGATCTTTCCCGTCTTCGCTGCCTTCACGATCGTATCGACCGCTTTGGCGGCAGCCTCGTCGGCCACGGCGACTTCAATCTTCACCTTCGGCAGAAAATCCACGGTGTACTCACTGCCACGGTAAATTTCGGTGTGACCCTTCTGCCGGCCGAAGCCTTTAACTTCGGTGACGGTCATGCCCTCGATGCCGGCCTCGGCGAGCGCCTCCTTCACTTCCTCGAGCTTGAACGGCTTGATGATGGCGATGATGAGTTTCATGCGGATATGTTGAAGGATCTGGTTGGTTTAGGTTCGTGAATTACCGGGCACGCAATCGTTCGTGCGTCAAACTTCGAGAAAGAGCGACTGGCTCGGCTTTTGAAACTAGCAAAGGGTATGCCAAGCCAGCCCCCCACCTGCTGACCGCAGAAAACGCTCATGCGTTCCCCCACTCGCTGATCTGCCATAAAGCTGGCAGTCAGCACGAGACTTATTCCGGGTTAACGACGGCGATGTGAAGTTCCTTGAGCTGCTTCGGCGTCACCGGGGTCGGGCTCTGCGCCATGAGATCCTGGCCCTTTTGCGTTTTCGGAAACGCGATCACGTCGCGAATGCTCGTCGTGCCGCAAAGCAACGCGACCATCCGGTCGAGCCCGAACGCGATTCCACCATGCGGGGGCGCGCCATACGTAAACGCCTTCAGCAGATAGCCGAAACGGCTCTCCACGACATCCGCGGGGATTTTCAACACGTCCTCAAAAACTTTTTTCTGCAACGCCGGCTGATGAATCCGGATCGAACCGCCGCCCAGCTCCATGCCGTTCAGAACAACGTCGTAATGCTGGCCGCGGACTTTTTTCGGGTCGCTGTCGAGGTACTGCGCGTCTTCCGGCACGGGCGCCGTGAACGGATGATGCGTGGCGGCGTACCCGCCCCGTTCCTCGTCGTAGCTCATCAACGGAAAATCAATCACCCAGAGAAAATTCCACTGGTCGGCGCGCACCGTCAGCTTGCCGCGTTTCTGTAGCAGCACCGACGCCTCCAGCCGGATTCTTCCGAGAATCGCACACGCTTTTTCCCAGGGAGCTGCCGCGAAGAACACGATGTCGCCCTCCCCGATCCCGAGCTGAGCTGTGAGCGCGGCTTTCTCGGCTTCGGAGAAAAATTTCACGATCGGCGACTTCCATTCGCCGGCTTCAACCTTGATGAAGGCGAGCCCCTTTGCCCCGAGCGATTTGGCGACTTCTTCGAGCGCCTTCAGCTCACCTTGCGTGAGGTCCGCGAGCCCTTTCGCGTTGAGGCCTTTGATGACTCCGCCGCCCGCGACTGTCGACTGGAACACTTTGAAGGACGAGTTTCGGAAGGTCTCGCTGAGATCGACCAGCTCAAGCGCGAAACGGGTATCAGGCTTGTCGACCCCATAACGGTTCATCGCCTCGTGATAAGCCATGCGCGGGAAGGGCGTGGGCAGATCGGCGGCGAGCACATCCTTCCACACTTTCTTCAGCATGCCTTCGAAGAGCGCGTAGATCCCTTCGCGATCGATGAAGGAGGCCTCGACGTCGACTTGGGTGAACTCCATCTGCCGGTCGGAACGGAGATCTTCGTCCCGGAAACAACGCGCGATCTGAAAATATTTTTCCACGCCCGCGACCATCAGGATCTGCTTGAACTGCTGCGGAGACTGCGAGAGTGCGTAGAACTGCCCCGCATGAATGCGCGAGGGCACGAGGTATTCGCGAGCGCCCTCCGGAGTGCTCTTGAACAAGGCCGGCGTCTCCACCTCGATGAATTCCTGCGAGTCGAAATAGTCGCGGATCGACTTCGCCGCGCGGTGGCGCACCTGGAGATTTTTCCGCATCTTCGGCCGGCGTAAATCCAAGTAGCGATAGGTGAGACGCAGGTCTTCGTTGACCTTGTCTCCACCTGCATCGTCGAGCGGAAACGGAGGTGTTTCCGAAACATTGTGGATCGTGAGTTCGCTGGCATCGACCTCGACTTCGCCGGTGGGCAGCGAAGGGTTAACGGTGCCTTCCGGACGCGGTACGATCTTGCCCGTGACACCGATCACTGACTCCGGCTTCACGTGAGCCGCCTGCGCCGCAAGGGCTTTGTTCACGTGCGGATCAAACTTCACCTGCGTGATGCCTTTCCGATCGCGCAGATCCACGAAAAGAATACCGCCGTGATCGCGAATGGAATCCACCCAGCCAATCAGGGAAACGGTCGCGCCGAGGTCGGATTTGCTGAGCTGAGCACAGTGATGGGTGCGCGTCATGGACATATTTGCAGGGAGTAAACGCGAGAGAAAGCCCCAGCGTCTAGAGTGGAGCAAACACTTTTTGAAAGCGGCTTGCTCTTCGGCGCGCGAAACCCCGCCTCGACAAGCAAAACTCCAGCGGCTCTTTTTCCTCCATGGCGTTCACCCGGCCTGACCACCTCGATGAAGCCTGTCCGCCGTCGTTGCGCGCCGCCGAGAGAACCGCGATCACCGCCCGGCGCCGCCAGAACGGCCTCGACGAAAACGCGCCGACCGTGGGCTTCGCGCTGTCGGGCGGAGGGATCCGCAGCGCCACGTTTTGCCTGGGATTGTTTCAAGCGCTCGCCCGTCAAAAACTCGTGCGGAAGATCGATTATCTCTCGACGGTTTCAGGCGGCGGCTATTTCGGGAGTTTCCTGGGCACGGCCTTCAACCGTCGCGATGCCGATGCCGAGAAAGTCGAACGCGAGCTGGCGGATAACCATTCGTGGCCGGTCAGCTGGCTCCGGGAAAACGGCCGCTTCCTTTCCCCCAACGGCTCGGGCGACAACTGGCACACCGCCGCGGTGGCACTGCGGAACTGGGCCGCGCTCCACATCGTACTGCTCACGTTTATCTTCCTCGTGCTCAGCTTCGGCACCCTCGTGCGCGCCGACCTCGCGAGCGCCACGGCGACCCAAGCCTGGTGGCGAACCATCGAGAATTTTTTCTGGAATCACGAAGTGCTGCGGATCTGGTGGAGTCCCTGGATGGTGCTGCCGGCAATTCCCTTCGCGACCCTCATGGTCCCCATGGGACTGGCGTACTGGGCGACCCAGCTTACCCCTGTCATCGCCAGCGTGCGGTGGCTGTGCGGCCTTCCCAGTGCCGTGGTGCACAAGATGAGCACGCTGGAGTTTGCCAGCCATCTTCAAGGCTTTCTGACGCGCGGTTTCATGGTCGGCCTCGCTGCAACCGTGATCCTGCTGATTTTCGGAGCGATGGATTCGCTTGGGCAGACCGCATATCTGCGATGGTCGGAACTGGGTTTCCCTTTTCCCGCGCTGTGGACCGGTCTCACGGGCGCGGGCTTCGCACTTTATGGCTTCGCCGCCAAGGTGGTGCTGTACCTCGAAAGCGCTCTCGGCCGGAAGAAATTCCGCATCACCTTTGATGTGATCGCGCTCGGGCTGGGGCTGATCTGGCTGTTCCTGATCATGTTTGCGCTGTCCGTGCTCGCATGCGGAATCGGGTGGCGCTGGAACACCGTGTGGGACTTCCAGCAGTTCCGCGCCATCTCGGGTGGCTGGCCTCTGCTGCTGGCAGTGATGATCTCCTTCGTCCTCTCATGGATTTTCAGCCGCAGCTTCGGCTTCGTGAACCTCTCGTCCCTGCAGCAGACCTACGCCGCCCGGATCGCCCGTGCCTATCTCGGGGCGACCAATCCCCTCCGCCAACAGCACTCGAATCACAGCATGACAAGCCTCATCGTGGGCGACGAAATCCCGATGGAAGACTACTCGCCCCACGAAAACGGCGGGCCGCTTCACCTGATCAACGTCACCGTGAACGAAACGGTTTCCGGAAAAACCAACGTGGAGCGTCGTGACCGCAAGGGCATGGCCATGGCCGTCGGCCCGTGCGGCATGTCGGTGGGAACCGACGCTCACGCTCTCTGGGCTCCCGTCGACTTGCCCGCGAGTGAGCAGTCGATGTTGCACGCGCTCTGGGAACAGCGCCGCCGCGTGATCCTTCCCATCCGCCCGGAGCACACGCGCTCTCCCCACGCGCTCCACGTCGACGATGCCTCCCCCGGCCTCGCCGCGGCACAAACTCATATCGAGGCCCTGTCGCTCGGGCGGTGGATCGCCATCTCCGGCGCGGCGTTCACCACCGGCACCGGGGCCAACACTCAGCTCGGACTCAGCCTTTTGCTCGGCCTCGCCAATGTGCGGCTGGGTTACTGGTGGGACAGCGGCATCAGCTCACGCAAGCGTCGCAAGACGGGCGCTCCGACGTTCATCGAAGTCGCGAGCAGTCTGCTTTCCCGCATCCTGCCGGTGCAGACCTGCCTCATGAGCGAATTCTTCGCGCGTTTTCACGGACCGCAGCGGCGCCACTGGTATCTTTCCGACGGCGGTCATTTCGAAAACACGGCGTGTTATGAACTCATCCGGCGGCGGGTCCCCCTCATTATCTGCAGCGATGCCGGCCAGGATCCGAGGTATGATTTCGAGGATCTCGCGAATCTCGTGCGCAAGGCCCGCACTGACTTCGGCGCGGAAATTCAAATCGTCCGCCGCGAAAAGGATCTCACGAAGGACGATCCCGGACTGGAGTTCCCCATGCCGACGCTTGAACAAATGGTGCATCCCGAGCTGCTGGATGTGATCGGTTGTCCCGAGGATTTCCCGGCCCTCTCGGGTTGTGATCCGGCGGATGAAAAAGCCAACTGCGAGCCGCCGGTCATGGCGCGCCGCCACGCGCTCCTGGCGCGCATCCACTATCTCGACACGGACACCTTCTGCTGGCTGCTGATGATCAAGCCGAGCCTGATGGGCGACGAGTCGATGGACGTGATCCAGTACCAGCGTGCCCACCCTTTGTTTCCGCAGGAGCCGACGTCCGACCAGTACTTCGACGAGGCGCAGTGGGAGAGTTATCGTAAACTCGGCGAGCACATCGGAGCGGAACTTTTCACCCCGCCCACGGCCGCGGCCCGCGGCTGGAGTCCCTCGCTGTTTTCGCCGCCAACGTGACCCAGCCTGTTCGGAAGCGGGTTTGCGGAGAGGGTGATGTAGGCGGGGTGCCCTCACCCCGCGGGATTTTGATTCGTAACGAGCGCCTCGCGGGGTGAGGGCACCCCGCCTACATCTAAAAATCACCGGACCGCAATTAGAGCGCGATCAAACTCTGCCCCGTCATCTCCGCCGGTTTCAGGAGGTCCATGAGCTGCAGGACCGTCGGTGCAACGTCAGCGAGCCGGCCGCCGCTCCGCATCTTGGTGTTATTAGCCGTGAACCCGTCGCCCACGACGAAAAGCTCCACGAGGTTCAGCGTATGCGAGGTGTGCGGCGAGTTGTGTTCGGGATCCCACATCTGCTCGCAGTTGCCATGATCCGCCAGGATGACCGCCTTGCCCTTCACGGTCGCGAGGGCCGCGAGCAGCTCTCCCACCCCGCGATCGGTGGCCTCGACCGCCTGGATGGCAGCGGGCAAAGATCCCGTGTGACCAACCATGTCGGGATTGGCGAAGTTCACCACGATCAGGCCGTACTTACCGGAGAGAATCGCGGCCGTGGCATCACGCGCGACATCGGGCTCTGACATCTCCGGTTGCAGATCGTAGGTGGGAACTTTCGGACTTGGCGGACACGTGCGATCTTCGCCGGCAAACGGGGCCTTGCGGTAGTTGTTGAAGAAAAAAGTGACATGCGGGTTCTTTTCCGTTTCCGCGCAGCGGAACTGGGCGATGCCCGCCGCGGCGACGACTTCGCCCAAAATATTTTTCAACGCCTCGGGCTTCGGCGAAATCACGTTCACCGGCAGCCCGGCCTCGTACTCCGTCATCGTCGCGTAATAGAGATCGAGCTTCGAGCCGCGATCGAAGTCCTTGAAGTCATCCATCACGAACGCGCGCGTGAGTTCACGCGGGCGATCGCCCCGGTAGTTGTAGAAGAGCACCGAGTCGCCATCGGCCATGCTCGCGACGGGCTTTCCCTTCGCGTCGACCACCCAGGTGGCTGGAACGAACTCGTCGCCATTCTGCGTCGGGCTGAGCGGATGCTGATAATAATACTGCACGGCGGCCTCGGCGCTGGACGCCGTCGCTTCCGCCTTCTGACCGGTGAGCATCAGATAGGCTTTGCTCACCCGTTCCCAGCGATTGTCGCGATCCATCGCCCAGAAGCGGCCGCACACGGTCGCGATCTGGCCGAGGCCGATCTCGCGACATTTTGCCTCCACTTGTCGAACGTAGCCGACGCCGCTCTGCGGAGGCGTATCGCGACCATCAGTGAACGCGTGAATAAATACCTGACCCGGCATGAGACCGTCCACTTTCGCCTGGCGCAAAATCCCGTACAGGTGTTCGAGCATCCCGTGAACCCCGGCGTCGCTCACGATCCCCATCAAGTGGAGCCTGGCCCCAGTGCGTGATTTCACGCGGGCAACCGCCGCCTTCCACACCGGGTTCGAAGCGAGCCGCTTTTCCGAAAACAGCTTGTTCAGCCGCACCAGTTCCTGATCCACGATCCGCCCGGCACCGATGTTCTCGTGACCCACTTCGCTGTTGCCCATCACACCGTCGGGCAAGCCGACATCCAGGCCGCTGGCGGCAATCAATGTGTGCGGAGAGTTCGCGTGGAGCGCGTCGTCGCAGGGTTTCTTCGCGAGATGGACCGCGTTGAAACTGTTCTGTTCAGGCCGGGGGTTCTTTCCCCAACCATCACGAATCACGAGGAGGACGGGAGTGCGTGGAGTACTCATAAAATTTCAGCACACCACGGATGCCAGGCCTGCACACGGAAAAAATCAAAATTCTCAGCATCCCTTTACAGTTTTTATGGTCAAAAAATCACGCGTTGAGCCGTACTTGGCAGCAACGCTGCTAATTGAACTTCCTCGATGACACTTATCATCCGAGACCAGCTGATTAATCCGCCCACGTGGTTCGCGTCATTTCGCGATCTCACGCTCTACTGCCATATCTTCCTCCGGGATGACATCGTGATCGAATCCGCCGATCCCGATCCCTATGTGCATTGGATGCGGCCGCGCGGCGGCATGGATTTCGTCGAGGACTTCGTGCGCCCCGGCAGCGAGAACGGCGTCCACCTCGACGTGGAGCACAATTATCCGCGCTCCGTGATCACCGACCGGATCGCACCCGAGAACGTCCACCGCCTCATCGCCCAGATCAAAAGCTGCCGCGGACTGGCGTAGGGCCGACCCCGTGACGGCTGGGCGAGGCGGCACCACGCTGCCGCCCGACGCCGCTGGGTCTGCAACGCATGCTCATCGTGGCGCAGAGCGGGAGGGAAAAAAACGCGGTGGTCGCCGCGCTGTCTTATCCGAACCGCGTGCGGGCCGTCATCTTGGTCTCTTGCAGTGGCATGGTATCCGGCGGAGTTCGGACCGTGGTTCACCGAAAAAATCGGCGGCGTTGCATCACGACTACGCGGGGACTCCGCGCGCCCCCCTCGACGCTTCGGCCGAACTCTGGGTCTACCCGTCGATCTCCGAACAGGCATCGCACGTCACGCAACCCGTCCTCGTCATCGCCGGCGCCCGGGAACCGCTCTATCATCCCGAGTTCCAGCGTCTCAACACCCTTGCGTTTCTCCCCCATGCCACGAAGGAGTTCTTTGACGGCGCGCACTTCATCCCTCACGAGGAACCCGCCGCCCTGGCGCAATCGGGCGCGCGGTTCTGTGCCTCGCTTCCCGACTGAAGGGTCTCCCCGGCTGTGCGGTCTGCCTCGGATGTTCCGGGAATGGTGACCAGCATGGTCGCCGAGGTTCCCGTCGTTTGACTTCGGCCGAAAAAATCCGACCAATGCGGGCTTCATGCCCAAACGTGCCGTCCTGCTCGTCAACCTCGGCTCACCCGATTCCACGTCCGTCCCCGACGTCCGCCGCTACCTTCGCGAATTCCTCGGAGACGACCGCGTGCTCGACCGCCCGCCCCAGCCGTTCCGCTGGGCCTTGCTGGAGGGAATTATTCTCCGCACGCGACCCAGGAAATCCGGGCACGCCTACGAACAGGTCTGGACGAAGGAAGGCTCGCCGCTGGTCGCGACTTCCAAACGGGTTCGCGAAAAACTCGCCGTCGTTCTCGGCCCGGAAACACCCGTTTACCTCGCGATGCGCTACGGTAATCCCTCGATCGCTTCGGTGATCGCGCAAATGGCGGCGGACGGCATCGGGGAGGTTCTGCTCTTCCCGCAATACCCCCACTACGCGATGTCTTCATGGGAAACGGTGGTCGTGAAGGTTTTTTCGGAGATCGCCCGGCAGGCGCCGAAAATGCGCGTCGAGGTCGTGCAGCCCTTTTTCGCCGATCCCGATTACATCGAAGCCTTCCACGCCACGGCGGCCCCCTACCTCGCGCAACCGTACGATCACATTCTCTTCAGTTACCACGGAATCCCGGAGCGGCATCTCCGGAAAGCGGATTCATCCCACGCGCATTGCCTCACGGTCGCGGATTGCTGCAACACCTGCTCCCCCGCGCACGCGACCTGTTACCGCGCCCAAATCATGAAGACGACGCAGGCCTTTGCGCGTCGCGCCCAGCTCGATCCGGCACGGTATTCGGTTTCGTTTCAATCGCGGCTCGCGGGTGAACCGTGGCTGCAACCGTTCACCGATTACGAGTGGGTGCGACTGCCGAAGACCGGAGTGAAAAACCTTTTGGTCCTCTGTCCGGCTTTTGTGGCGGACTGCCTCGAGACCCTCGAAGAAATCGCGATGCAGGGCCGGGAATCCTTCCTCGCCGCCGGCGGTGTAAAATTTCAGCAAATTCCGTGTCCAAACGATCATCCGGCATACATCGATTTTCTCGCCAACCGCACCCGGAGGTGGCTTAGTTCCGCCCTCTCTTGAACAAGCCCACGCTCTCCCGGCCGCCCTTTGGTGCTTCCCACGGTTCCCTCGCGAAAACCGTTCCGCCGCAATCCAGCGCGATCCTGCTGCTGGATTTGGACGGTAAGATCACGGGAGCGAACAGCGCGGCGCGTCATCTCTGGATGATGAGCGACGATGAGCTGATCGGCGAATGCTTCGCGCGCCTCATCCAGTTCGACGTCGTCTCGAATGATCCGGAATTCGTCCAGGCTCAGTGGGAGGTGCTCCTGGAAAACATCCTCAACCAGTCGACCAGCCTCACCGCGCAACCGCGGGACGGGTTAGCGCTCGAAGCGTTGGTGCGATTGGAAAAGCTGCCGCTGGACCAAGGCTATATCGCGACGGCCCAGGTGACGTTCCACAGTGTCCTGCCCGCCCCGGTCGCCCCGGTTGAAAACAGCAGCTTCGAGTTGCTGGCCGAAAAAAGTGCGGTGGGATTTTTCGACCTCCAGCTGAAGGACGGAATTTTCTCTTTTTCTCCGAGCTGGAAAGAACTGCTGGGTTATGAGAGCCACGAGTTGTCCGACACCCTCGGGATGTGGCACGCATTAATCCATCCCGATGACACCGCCGCGGCGCCGGACAAGGTGGGCAAAAAAGGCGCAATCGGTCTCCGGCAATTCACGGTCGAGTTCCGCATGCGTCACCGGCAACGCCAATGGATTTGGGTGCAGTGCATGGGGGTGCAAATACTCAGCGCCAGCAGCGAGCTGGAACGCGTCACCGGCATCCAGCTGGATATCAGCGAACGGAAGGAAATTGAGGAGGCGAGCCTCGCGAACGATACCCGGATGCAGGACCTCAGCAGCAACGTGCTGCTCGGAGCCTTCGAGTTGGATTTCTCCGGGCAATATATCTGGCTCTCCACCGCTTGGAAAAAACTGCTCGGCTATGAGGAGTCCGAAGTCAGGGATGACGAATCGGGTTTCGCCCTGGCACTTCCGGCGGAGCTTGTTTCCCGCGAGGCCGAGCCTTGGCTTCGTTCGTTTTCTCCCGGGAAAACGGAAACCATCGAATCCGTCGTCCTCGCCGGCAAAGGCGGCACCCTCATCCCCGTCCTGCTGGGGCTTCGTCGGGCGTTCAATCGCAAACGCGAAATTTCCCGCGTCGTCGGTTTCGCGTGCCCCCTGCCCGCCAACTTCACTCCGGCCAGCAGCGCGGGCGAGCTGATCAGCGGCGAACTCTCGAACGAAGCCTTCAACCTCCTCGGCGAGGCCGTGCTGATCGCGGACGCCCATGGCATGGTGATCTTTTCCAACGATGCCGCGCGGCGCCTGCTTCAAACCACTCGCGAACAAATCATCGGCCAGCCGGCGACAAAAGTGTTCTGCCTCGTGAACCGCGAGAGCGGTAGCGCCAGCGACGATGCATGTGAACGCGTGCTCACGGCCGACCAGCCCCTTCCGCTCATCAGCGCCGACGCCCTCCAACCCCTCACCGAGAATGGCGCGGTCATCCCGGTGGTCTGGACCGCGCGCGCGGCGTTTGACGGTGATGGCAAACCCACGGGAATCATTTTCGTTTTTCGGAATCCCGAGGAAATGACACTGACGCCGGAAGAGCTCGTGCGTGCCAACCGTTTCGAATCCCTGGGAGTACTCGCCGGAGGGATTGCGCACGATTTCAACAACCTCCTCGCCACGATTCTCGGCGGTGTCTCCCTCGCGAAAGACAACCGCGATTACACCCTCTTGAACGACGTCGAGAACGCCTGCCTCAACGCCAAAGGCCTCGCGAAACAACTCCTCGCGGTGGCCAAAGGTGGCTCGATCGCGCAATCCGCGCTCCCGATGCAGGACGTGTTGCACGATTGCGTGAAGATTGCCGGTGCCGGTTCGGCGGCCACGATTACGCTGTCCGTGGCCGAGGACACCGCCGCCATCCTCGCTGACCGTGCGCAAATCTCGCAGGTGTTCCAAAATCTCATTATCAACGCGCTTCAAGCCATGCCGCCTCCGCCGCATCCCTCCCGCGTCGAAGTGAGCGCAAAGAACATCACTCTGCAGGATGGCGAGGTGGAGCCGCTCGCCGCGGGAGACTATGTAGAAGTCGAAGTGCGCGACAACGGCACGGGCATCAAGCCGGAGCACCGCGAGAAAATCTTCGATGCCTTCTTCACCACGAAGAAACACGGCACCGGCCTCGGCCTCGCGACCGTAATCTCAATCGTGAGAAATCACGGCGGCCAGATCGGACTGGATTCGGCGGAGGGGGTCGGGACCGCGTTCACCATTTATCTTCCGCGCGCGGATCAACCGGCCGAAGTTCAGGCACGCAAAGCCCCCTCGCTCCGCTTCGGAACCGGACGGGTATTGTTCATGGACGACGACCCGAACATCACCGCGCTCACCGGCACGATGCTCGAGAGCCTCGACTATAAGTACGACCTCGCGAAAAACGGCGAAGAGGCGATCGCCCTTTATCAGCGCTACCTGAACATCGGGCGGCCCTACGATGCCGTGATCATGGACATCACGGTCGTCGGCGGCATGGGGGGCGAGCAGGCGTTCAAAGCGCTCCGCGAACTCGATCCCGATGTGCGGGCGATCGTCTCGAGCGGGTATGATAACGACGACATGGCGCGACGTTTCCTCGACATGGGTTTCTGCGGCTACCTCACGAAGCCGTATCGGGTCATCGATCTGGGGAAGATGCTCAAGGCCGTGCTGGGATAGCGGCCCCTCGTCTCCGCTCCAATCCCTCCACGACGGGCCGTGAGCCGTCGGGAAAAGACCCGGTGCGCGATTTTTAGTTGGGCTGTTCTCGACCCAGAATCGAAACAGGCTCTCGCGCCGGACTTGAAAAAATCGGAGTCAAACACCCGACGGCGATGGCCGCGCGTCACGGTTGCCCGGGCGATTGGTTGGGCCTTCGCACCTGTTCCATCTCATGGGTGAGGTCACGCGCGCGGCTCTGCCTTGCTCGTCTTTTTTAGGGTCGATCAGTCACTCCAGGATTTTCCAGAAGGAGTCCTTGCGGGTGATCTTCCCCTGGGCGAACTCAAGCAAGTCGACACCCCGGACTTCTATCTTTTTCCCTGACACAGAAGTGCCAGTGAGGGTCCACTCGGAGACTCCAAAATCACCTAAAACCCAGTGTTGATCTTTGCCGTAATGCACATCCGGAATTCCTTCAAATCGTTTTGCCAAGGCTGTTCGAACCTCGTCCTTCCCGACATACCGATCGCCGCGCGGTGCCGCGCCGCGGGGCATCTAGAACACGCAATCTTCTGCAAAATACCCCATGATGGAATCCAGATCATGTCGGTTGAACGCGTCTAGGAATCCCCTCAATAATTCATGAGTCACAGGCGTGGACGTTGTCACGTGGCTCGCATTTGTCGATTCGCGAGCGCGAGGAGCGGTTCGATCGCCCGGATCCTCCGAGCGCGAACGAAGCAATGAAACGGTTTCCTCGCATTCACCGACCAGTGCGCGGTCCACGGACTTTCGGCTCCGATTTCTGTCCCTCCGTATCCGTGTCCCTTCGTGGTTGAATCGTTGCGGCTGAGTGCGACTTTCGGCGGGAAGGAAGGCTGCATCGCGCGCAGGGCAAAATCCGCGAAGCCCCCGGCTCTCTTGAATCACTCCCGCCAGGTGAACGCGTGACAGAGGGCGACGCCGGCCGCATCCGCTTCGTCGAGTGCGAGCGTGCGGCCATGGCCGAGCAGCGCCATCACGGTTCGCGCCATCTGCTCCTTGCTGGCGCGGCCGGCGCCGACGACCGCCTGCTTCACCCGGAGCGGCGCATATTCGAAAACCGGGCGGCTCCGTAACGCCGCCGCTGAAATCGCCGCGCCGCGCGCCGCACCGAGAATCTGCGCGGTCTGAAAATTCTGCACGTAGATCGTTTGCTCCAGCGCCACATGACGGACCTCGGCCGCATCGAGAAAGGCGGCGATCGCGCGATGAATTTCCCCGAGCGCCACTGCCATCGGTTGCTTCGTGGCGACGCGCACCGTCTGGCAACGCAAGAGCAGCGGCTGCCGGCCGGGCACGAACTCGATGAGCGCCAGTCCCGTGCCACGCAGCGACGGATCGATGCCGAGGACAAGACCGGCGAATGGAACCCGTCGCAAACTGAAGGCGCCCGCCCCGCCGGATTCGGCTTCGCGTGCGCGCGCCGAGGGCGGTGGCAGCACGCCGCCTTTCAGTTTCGCCGCCCACATTTGCCTCACGTTCATGCGCGCCATCTCAGAACAGGAGCTTTAGTGCCGCCACCATCGAGAGGCCAAGCGCAAGATTCTCGAAAACCTTCTGGTTGATTTTCACCAGCAGCTTCCGTCCGTACCACGCGCCGATAAACACGACGGGAGCGAGCGCCACGTTCAGCAAAAAACTCGAACGGTCGATCAGCCCGAGATTCACCATGAACGGGACCTTGAAGAGATTGAGGGCCATGAAAAACACCGCGGCGGTGCCGACGAAATCCATTTTCGGCAGGCGCATCGCCAGCAGGTAGATCGCCATCAGCGGCCCCGCGGCGTTCGCCACGAGCGTGGTGAATCCTGCGAGCACGCCGATGGTCGGAGCGAACCACACGCCGTGTTCCGCTTCGTGCCCGTGCACCCGGCGGCGGATCAAGTGCATCGCCACGAGCGTGAGCACGATGCCGCCGATCAGCAGCCTGGCCTGCCGTTCGTCGATCCGGTTCAGCGCGTAATAACCGATTAAAACCCCGGCTGCCGTCCAGGGAAACAAGCGCCACACGTGGGTCCATTTCGCATGCTTCCGATAAGCCGCCACCGCCACGAGATCGCCGAAACACAGCAGCGGCAGCACCATTCCCGTTGCCTGCTTCGCCGGCATGATCTGCGCGAACAACACGACGGACAGCATGCCGAGCCCGCCGATTCCCGTTTTGGAAACGCCGACCACGAGCGCGGCCAGCACGGCCAGCGCCCATT
>JBDSSU010000521.1:0-12737 GCA_039928635.1 Opitutaceae bacterium
ACCGAGGTGGCATGACCGCCGCCCATGGAGTAGCCCATGATCGCGCGACTATCCTTGTTCTTGATCACGCGAAAATCTTTTTCGACGTAGGGGATGACGTATTCGAGCATCTCTTTTTCCATCGACCAACCATCTGCGGTTGGGCCACCGATACCGCCTCCGCGCCCGCCGCGTGCAGGAGCCGCGCCGCCCGCGGGAGCTGCGGGGGTCGCGGCAGCTGTCGCACCCGGGGCTGCACCGGCAGCCGGCCCGCCGGCACCTGGCGCGCCGCGGCCACCACCGCGCGCTGGCGCTGGGGGCGGCGTGAAGCCGAGCGACTTCTGCGTGTAGGCAATCTCCGCGACTTTCCCCATCGACGTTGTGACGTTGTGGCCGAAGGGCATGACGATGATCGCGGGCACGGCTTTCCCCTCGGCGATGAGATTGTCCATGATGTTGTGGGCCATGCCGGACTGCGTCCAACCGCGCTCGGAGTCATTGAAGCCGTGCAGGAGGTAGATCACCGGGTAGCTCTTGCCGGAGGTATTGTAGTCGGGCGGCGTGTAGACGACGACCCGGCGGGCGGACTTGTTCTCTTTATTCAAGTAGTGGTGCTCGGTCAGGTTCCCGTGCGGTACATCACGAAACATCATGAATTCGGCGTCCTTGCCGGGAACTCCGACCACGCTTTTGTAGACGCCGGGGGTGCCCGTGGCCGGGCGGACAAACGTGTTCATGGGGTCAGGCGTCGTGAGCCCGTCCACCGTGAACCAGTACTGATAGTAGCTGGGCGGGAGCGGCGGAGTGGTGTACGACCAGATGCCGGCTTCGTTCTTGGTCATGTCATAGCCTTCGGATCCGTGGACGGTGACTTCGCCCAGCTTGGGCATGTCGGTGACCACGCGCACGGCTTTCGCGTTGGGGGCCAGGAGGCGGAAGGTAAGCGAGTGGTTGGCGTTGACCTCGGGCGACCGGTAAGCCGTGCCAGGGCCGGACTCGACGCCGGGGCCGCCGCGGCCGCGGGCAGGAGCCGGAGCGGAAGCGGAAGCGGGAGCCGGAGTGGTCGGTGCAGGAGGTTGCGCGACGGCGAAGGTGGCGAGAGCGCCTACGATCGCAGCGAGGGAAAAACGTAACTGAGAAATTTTCATGGTTTGAGTTGAGAGGGTGCGAGGCGGGAGTGGGGGACGATGATCTGGGCCGCGTACACCGCGGGTCTGATCGATTCGGCGCAGCTTAGTCTGCGTTTCCGAACCGATCTCGCTGTGCAGTCTTAAAGGGTGGTTGACGGACTCAGATTGAGTAGATGGCAGAGCCCCGAAGAATGGAATCTTCGGGGCTCCAGATAAGAACGCTGCCGTCGGCTTAGAAGCTGACGGACGTGGTGAACGTGAACTTGCGCGGATCGGGGTTGACGAAGCTGGCCAGAATCTGGTCGCGCGTGTTACCCCCGAACAGGGCATTTGGGGTGAGCGTGAGGTAGGCGTTGCCCGTGTTACCCGACGGTCCGGAGCGGCCCCAGAGGGGATCACGATTGTCCAGCACGTTCGTCACGTTGAGTTGGAACCGGTACTGTTGTTTCCCGATGCGGCGGGAGTAGCTGCCGCCGGCGGTAATCCCGGACTTCCACGAGGGTGGAATCCAGAGGTAGTCGTAGGCCGCCTGCGCGGTCTGCAGGGTGGTCGGGGTGGTGGTTTCCGGCAGGTTGAACTTGAGGCGGGCATCACGACTGCCGCTCTTCTGATAGCCGCGGTACTGGACGCCGGCGACGACGCGGAGCCCTTTAAGCGCGCCTTCGCGGAAGCTGTAGGCGCCATTCGCGTTGATGCGATGGTTGATCGTAGCGTTATCTAAAGTTCCGGCTGTGATGCCGAGGAGACTGTTGTCGATGCTGTTTAGGGCGGTACGGATGAGGCCTGGATCAAGGATCGTGCGACCGTTAATGACAGCTCCGGAGGTGGCGTTGGCGCCCGCTTCCCATTCGGCGCGATTCTGGGCGATATAGGCGATCCGATCTTCGCTGTCTTTGAGGACATACGTGAGCGGATGGCTGTAGTTGATCGACAGGGTGATGTTCCGCGTGGGGTTCGCCGTCAGCTCTGCTTCCCAGCCTTCAAGGCGACGTGATTGCGGATCCGAATAAGCGAAACCGGAGCCCGTGGTCGTCGTAGTGAGCGCGAGGTCGGTGTAGCCGAGGTTGCGCCAGATCGCGGTGATGTCGTTCCCGCTGCCGAAATTGGCAGCAATGTCGTTTTGGGTCGTCTTGTAATTCGACAGCGTGAAGTACGCCTTTCCGCCCGGAATCGAGTAGCGAAGACCGAAATCCTTGGTCTCGGAATTGGTCAAGGGAGGTTCTTCGCCGTTGAGGAGGGGGTTCTGGGTGTTGGTACCGGGAGCTTGCGTGTTTTGCGCGATATTCACGACGAAACCGAGCGGGGACAGAACCCTCTTGGCCCAGCTGTCATTCTTGAACTGGAACGGATAGGTGACCACGCCGTAGGCGACCGAGGTGGATCCACCTTTGCGCTTCACAGGCACGCCCGCATTGGTGCCGCTGCCGAGGACGTTCTTGTAGTTAGGATCCGCCAGTGTGAGAGACCCGATTCGCGAATAGGTCTCTACGCTGTTCTGGGTTCGGCTGAAGCTCCCGGTGAACACGAGCTTCTCGTTGAAGAAGCCGCTTTGGGAGGTAATCGAGCCCTGCTTGATGTTGCGCTCAATGATCTGGCCACCGGTGTCCACGTATTTCCAAGTGCCAGGTGCAACCCGGTTCGGATCGGTAAAGATTGGCGCGAGGGAGGGACGGGGATCGTACCAGTAAACGCGATAGAAGAAACGGTTCGCATTGTTGAACGGATCGATGCTCGTGGTGGTGACCCCATTTGTGGTGGTGCTCGTCAGATTGTCGACTCGGCGCCAGGCGCTGGTGCGGTTTTCGCGACCCTGATCCCGATCACTCAGTGAAAGGCTGAGGTTCTGTTTGTAGTCCCACCACCTAGGCACAAAGAAACGGTAGCTTGCCCTTGCATTGATCTCTTCGGTCGAGTCCTGGCTGTAGAGATTATTCTGTTCAACGTCTGTGTAGGGCTGGAGATACTTGGGGTTGATCTGCCCGTTGGGTAGCAGGCGATTGACGTCGATGATGTAGGCGTTGGCGCTGAGGTTCGACCAGATGGTGTTGTTGTCGAAGTTGTTTCGATTGGCACCCACGCGAAGGAACAGATTGCCAACACGATGCTCGACATTGATCGAGCTCGTGTCCGTGTCGCGGTCGGCGACGTTATCGTTTGGCGCCGCCTTGAAGTGCGGGTCGATATTGGGGATCGAAGCCCGGCGCGCCGGCACGGCGAGCAGGTACTCGTTGCCCACGTAGGGAATACGCATGGCGTTGCCGCTGTAGATCAGGCCGCGGGTACGATACTGGTTACCGCCGTAGTCCATCATGCTGCCCGTCGCGAAATTATAGATAAACATATTGGGCGCGCTGCCGTTGGCACCCACGGTGAGACGCTCAAGGCCGAGGGCGTTAAGCGCGGTGCCGCTGTTGGCGAGCAGCGCCGAGTTGTCGAGATTGACCGAGACGCCGTCCCAGAGGTTCTGGGTGTCGCCATTGGTGATCGACCAAAGCGAGTTCAACTCGCTGGCCCGCTCATATTCGAAGGTGACCGTGGTGTTCTTGGCAACCTTGGTGCGGAGATTGATCGTCCACGCTTTCTTGATCTTGGGCGTGCTGTCCTGATAGCCGGGGGCATTTTGATAGAGGGCGTTGAAACGCAGGCCCACGCGGTCCCAGCCTTTGCTGTAGTCCAACGTGCCACGATAGCCCTCCCAAGTATCGAACTGGGCGCTCAAGCTGGTCGCGGTCCGGTTGAAAGTGGCCTGCTTGCTCGAACTTCCCTGCCGCCCACCGGGGCCGCCATCGCCGAACATCGAGGTGTCGGGGCCGCGCTGGAATTCAAAGCGGTCGGTGTTGTAGCTGTCGGCCGCGCCGAAGTTGATGGAGCCGTTGCGGGTCGGGAAATTATCCGCCGGAGACGCACCGCGTACGATGTTCTGATACACACTGGTTGACGAGGGATCGGAATTTGGCACGGACACACCGAGGTCGAAGCCGATCGACCAATTGCCGGCTTGGTTCATGTCGGTGATGTTGAAGTCATCCATGAACTCTTTCGTCATGACCGAGATCGAGCCGGGGGTGATGGCGAGGGGAGTATCGACCCGGCCGCCCGAGAGGGTGTTCCCGGCGGCGTAGCCCATGTCCTTGTTGGTGGTAACTTCAAAGGGGCTCAGCTTGATCGCGTCGCCACTTTTCGCCTCCTCGGCCTGCATCGCCTGAAGCTCGGCCGGATCGAGCACGCCGTTCTTGTTCTTGTCGTACTTGGCCAGGTTTTCCGCGGTGGGAGCATTGGGAGCCGCCTGCCCCCAGAGCTGGGCGGCGAACACGATCGTTAATGCCAAGGCAGCACGGCGACCGAGGGTCACCGGGGGTAGGGTTGGAATGTTCATTGGTAGGGAAACTGGAGCAACAAGACCGGCGGTGGGCCCCGGCCGGAGGGATGGGAGGGGTCTGTAACCTAATCAAAACGCGGTAGACTGAACGCCCGCGTTCAAAAAAAATTGGCCATCAGGCAGCGATGGCCGGGGGGTAATGCGAAAATCAAATCCGTGAGGGTCCCCCGCCCACAAACAAACAATGGTGCTACTGCCGGCTATTGCTTTAGTCATAGCGGTCATCAGCTGCGACCCGTCGCGAAGCCAGCTCGTTGAACGCGATTCAAACCGCATGACAGGCTTCCCTCCCGGGGTGATCACTGCGGTATGCCTGCAGTCATACTAGAAGATATGCCTTATGTTAATTCATGCGGCGAAACTGTCTGCGAAGAGCCGCGTCTGCATTGGAAAGTGAGTTTGTTTAAACCTTCCAAAGCATCGTATGTCGTATCGCCCGCCCCTCCTCCCGTACTTCAAACCGCCCGCCTTGGGGAGTTCTATTGCGCTTTTCTCCTTGCTCGCGTCCGCGATGTTCGCGGCTGAGGCGCCATCGAAGTCGTCGGATCCACCCGCCCTCGCACCAGCCGCTTTCAACAACGATGTCGCGCTCGTCGAGTTCGAGAAAATCGTTTCCCCGATTTTGCAGAAGAACTGCTACGAGTGCCACGGCGATGGCGCGAAGAAAGGCGGGATCGCTTTCGATCAGCTCAAGCCGAAGGACATCGTGCAGAGTCCCGACCTTTGGCTGAAGGTCCTCCGCAACACGCGTTCCCAAGTGATGCCGCCGGCCGGCGAGCCGATGCCTTCCGCGGCCGAACAGCTGGCCTTGGAAAAATGGATCAAGACGGGAGCTTTCCATCTTGATCCCTCGCAGCCGGACCCGGGCCGCGTCACCATCCGTCGGCTCAACCGCACGGAATACCGCAACACCATCCGCGACCTGATCGGCCTCGAATTCGATGCGGACTCCGCCCTGCCCCCGGACGACGTCGGCTATGGCTTCGATAATATTGGCGACGTGATGAGCATCTCACCGATGCGGACGGAGAAGTTCATCGAAGCTGCACTGGCAGTCGTGAACAAGGGTGTCCCTCTCGACACGGTGGTGATGACCACGCGCTTCACGGATGGCGCGGATTACCTCAGCAACAATGAACTGCGCGCGCCTTACGGAAAAAGCGGCGCAAAAATGTCGTACTACGAACGGCAACAAGCCTCTCACCGCTACAAAATCGAAAAGGCCGGCGAGTATCGCATCACGCTCAACACGAAGCTCGACGGCGAGGCGCAGCCCGTCGATCCGCAGCAGGTGAAGGTGCTCTGGACCGCCGACGGCAAGGAGATCCTTAAAACCGTCTACAAATATTCGGACGCCGATTACCCACGGACTGAAATCGTCGTCAACTGGGAGGCCGGTGAGCACGAGATCAAAGTCGAGGTCGAGCCCGTGTTTCCTGAACTCCAACCGCTGCGGACCAAGATGGAATACCGCGTCCTCTGGGTGGATGTCGATGGACCGCTGGAAAAAGCGAAGTGGGACCACCACCCCAACTACGCACGCTTCTATCCCCGCGACCGGCCGCCCGAAGCAGCCGCCGATCGCCGGGTGTATGCGCGCGAAGTGATCGGAAGTTTCGCCTCAAAAGCGTACCGCCGTCCCGTTGAGCCTGAAGTGGTCGAGGAACTCGTGGGCATCGCCGAGAAAGTGTACTCGATTTCTGGCAACACGTTTGAGAAGGGGATCGCGCAGGCGTTCGTGGCCGTGCTCGCGTCGCCGCGTTTCCTTTTCAATCTCGAATACACGACCCCGGTGGCCGGGCGGAACGTGGGCCAGCTCGATGAATATTCGCTCGCCGCGCGCCTTTCGTACGCCCTGTGGTCCTCCCTCCCCGACCCCGAGTTGACCCAGCTCGCCGCCCGCGGCGAACTGCGCAAAAATTTTCCAGCGCAGGTTAAACGAATGCTCGCTGACCCGAAGGCCCAGGCCTTCTCGGAAAATTTCGCGGGCCAGTGGCTGCAGGCCCGCGGCGTGATCGACATCGCCATCAACTCCACCGCCGTGATGGCAACGGAAGCGATGCCGCTCTCCGCAGCGCCTCCCGCTCCCGCCGCGGCTCCTGTAGCTACGGCCATTCCACCGGCCGCGGCACCCGCCGGAATTATACCCGACCCCTCCGCCCCGGCCGCCGGAAATCTCGCCGTAGTCCCTCCGGGCGGACGCGGTCGCGGCGCGGGTCCTGGTGCCGGACGCGGTGGCTTCGCTGGCGCCGGCCGTGGCGGACGCGGTGGACCCACCATCGCGCTTGGCTCGGAACTCACCCCGGAGATCCGCACCGCCATGAAGCAGGAAGCCGAATCGTACTTCCACCACATCGTGCAGGAAAATCGCAGCGTCCTCGAACTGCTCAACAGCAACTATACTTTCGTCAACGAACCGCTCGCCGCCGTGTATGGCCTCCCCAATGTCACCGGAAACCAGATGCGTCGCGTCGAACTCCCCGCCGATTCGATCCGCGGCGGTGTCCTCACCATGGGGAGCACCTTGACCATCACTTCGAATCCGACGCGGACTTCTCCGGTGAAGCGGGGCAAGTGGATCCTCGAAAATATCCTCGGCGCCCCGCCTCCCCCTCCTCCGCCGGACGTCCCCGCCCTCGAGGAATCGAAGGTGCAGGGGGAACAGAAAGCTCCGACGCAACGCGAACTGCTCGCCCTCCACCGGGCCTCGCCCCTCTGCGCTTCCTGTCACGAACGCATGGATCCTCTCGGCCTTGCCATGGAAGGCTTCAACGCGTTCGGCCGTCAGCGCACGCACGAGGCGGGGCAACCGATCGATCCCGCGGGCGAACTCGCCACGGGTGAGAAATTCACCAACGTGCGTGAACTCAAGCAGGCCCTCATCAATCGGCATCGCAGCGAATTTTATCACACGATCACCGAGAAACTCATGACCTACATTCTCGGTCGTGGCGTCGAATACTACGATATTCCCACGATCGATGGCATCGTCCAGCGACTCGAACAGGATAAAGGTCAGTTCTCCACGCTTCTGATGGGCGTCCTCGACTCCCCCGCTTTCCACCAGCGCCGACTCGCCCCCAAGGCTGCCAACCAAGAGACCAAATCGGTCGTACTTAACTCTCCCACCTCCCTTTCCCCATGAGTTCTCATTCCTCGCGCACCGTCTCCTCAGCCGTCGCTCAACCCATCGACCGCCGTCGTTTCCTCCGCAACCTCGGCCTTTGCATGACTCTGCCCGCGCTGGAGTCGTTCTCTCCGCGAGTCCTCGCCGCCGGCACTCCCGCCGCGCTGCCCGCCACCACGGCCAGTGGCGCGCCTCTTCGCACGGCATTCCTCTATTTCCCGAACGGCGCGATCCCGGGCGCGTTTTGGCCAAGCGCCGAAGGAGCGAATTTCGCGCTGACCAAAACCTTGGAGCCGCTCGCGAATGTTAAGCAACACGTCCAGGTGCTGGGGGGCCTGAGCTGTCTTTCCGCGAATGCCGGCCCCGACGGTGGCGGCGATCACGCCCGCGCCAACGGCGCCTTCCTCACCGGTGTGCGCATCAAGAAGACCAATGGCGCCGATTTCCGGGCGGGGGTCTCCGCCGATCAACTGATGGCGCAACAGATCGGCCTCCTCACCCCGTTCCGTTCGCTCGAGCTTTCGTGCGACACCATTCTCAACGTCGGCTCGTGCGACACCGACTACGCGTGCGTTTACCAACACAATCTCGCTTGGGGCTCCCCCACCACTCCGCTCACACCCGAAGTCAGCCCGCGCATGCTTTTCGAGCGTCTCTTCGGTGAGGGACCGCCCGCGGAACGCGCGAAAAACCTGCTGCTCCGTCAGCAACAAAAACGCTCGATCCTCGATTTCGTCCAGGCTGACTCGCGCCGCCTCTTGGGCAATGTCTCGGGTCGCGACAAGGAAAAGGTCGACGAATATTTTTCCAGCGTGCGCGATATCGAGCAGCGCATTCAGGCCGCCGAGCAGGCGCGCTCGGGCCGCGCCCAACCCGCCGCCGACGCCCCCGAGGCGGGTGTCCCCAGCAGCTACGCCGAGTATATCCGGGTGATGTTCGATATGCTTCACCTGGCGTTTCAGACCGACTCGACTCGTGTCGCCACCTTCATGATCGCGGGCGACGGCAACAACCGGGAGTTCGCGGAAATCGGCGTGAGCGATGGCCACCACAATCTCTCCCACCACGGGAACAAGGCCGACTGGATCGACAAGGTCGCCAAGATCGACCGCTTCTACGTCAGCCAGCTCGCCTACTTCCTGGAAAAGATGGAGGGAACGAAGGACATCGACGGAAATTCCCTCCTGCATAATTCGCAGATCGTCTATGGCTGCGCCAACTCCGACGGCAACCGCCACTCTCACTCGAACCTCCCCATCATCCTCGCTGGCCGCGCCGGCGGGACTTTCAATCCCGGCAGCTACACGAAGTTCAACGACGAGCCGGTCACGAATCTTTACCTCAGCATGATGGACCGCGTCGGGGGAGCCCGGCCGATCGAGCGGTTCGGCGACTCCACCGGACGGCTCGCGAAAATCTGATCATTCACCGCCGCGCGGAGCACCCTTCTCCCGCGGCCTCTTATTCCGCGCGCCGGGCGAGCCGTACGCCGCGGCGTCTGTGCCCTTAGCCGCATCAATGCATTGAGAAACCACGAATAGACACGAATGGACGCAAATATCAGAGCGACCGGAAAAAAATCCGGAGTCGTGGCTTCAACTCACGTTTCAGTGCGTGGCTCAGGCGCGCCCGTCTCCAAGTGTTTTTCATTCGCGTCCATTCGCGTCCATTCGTGGTTCAACTGCATCGTTCCCGCTTAGAGCAACTCCTGCCAATTTCCCCATGCCCCCTCCAAAACCCTACCTCGTTTATTTCGCGGTCGCAGTTTCCCTGCTGACTGGCGTTCAGCCACTCTTCGCTGCTGACGCGCCGGCCCCAGCTTCGGCTTCGGCGACTTCCGCAGGCCAGCCCGCTGCGACAACGCCACCCGCTGCTCCCGACGCGGGTGCACCGCGCGGCAATCGCGCCGGCGGGGGCGCCGGCCGGGGAGGCCGCGGTGGTCCCATGACACCCGAGGACCAAGCCAAGATCGCGCAACTCGCCAACCTCCCGATCTGGAAACCCGGCGTGGGAGACGGCGACTACCGCTTGGTGCCGGATGCCACCAAGACCCCGCCTTACAACGATCTCACCAACCCGGCGTATGCGCCCGCTCCTGAAAACGCGCGCCGCGAAGGCGTCGCAAAGGGGAGAGTGGAGACGTTCCACATCCCCCAAGCCGGGAGCAAATTTTACCCTCCACCCAGTGGCGGTGGCCGTGGTGCTCCCGCCGCTCCGGTCGCCAGCGGTGCGGCCGACGCCGGCCCCATGCGCGAAGTGAACGTCTACATCCCCGCCGGCTACGTCGCCGGCACACCCGCGCCGCTGCTGTTCTGCCACGACGCGATGGGCATGCATGACAACAAGCCCGCGCCCTACCTGCCCGACATCCTCGACAACCTGATCGCGGCCAAGCGCCTGCCCCCGATGATCGCCGTCATGGTCATGCCCTTCCCCAATCCTCAGCGCAGCCAGGAATACGACACCGTGTCGGGCAAGTTCGCCGAGTATGTCGAGGCGGAGATCCTCCCGGTGGTGGAGCAGAAGTATAACGTGAAGTTTTCCAAGGATCCCGACGCGCGCGCCGTGATCGGCGGCAGCTCCGGCGCCGCGGCTGCGATGTCGATGGCGTGGTTCCACACGGAGCTTTGGCACCGCGTGCACCTGTTTTCCCCCACCTTCACCGCCCTCCGGCGCGATCCCGAAACCGCCCCGCATGGCGCGTGGGAATTCCACGAGAACTTCATTCCCAAATCGCCCGTCAAACCCCTCCGCGTCTGGCTGGAAGTCGGCGAGCGGGACAATGGCGCGACCGGCTCCGACGCAGGGATGAGTAACTGGGTCTTCGCGAGCATTCACACCGCCGCGGTGCTCAAGGCCAAGGGCTACCACTACCAATTCGTCTACGCCCCGGAGGCCGGCCACGTGGACCGCCCCGTGCGCTCGCACACGCTGGCACCGGCCTTGGAGTGGCTCTGGCAGGACTACAAACCCGCGACGAAGTAGGCGCCAGCGGGCTTCGCCGCGCAGCTCCGCACCTCTCTGATCATCCGCTACCCGGACGCCGACGAAACGCGGGTCGTTGGGTGTCGGATTTCGGTCTTCGCAAAAAGTCACACCGGGAACGTTCCGCTGCTGCGGCCGTTCCGTTTACCGCTGTAATATAACTCCCCGGGCTGGCGCCTGAGCTTGCCCCGATATCTCGGAAACGGGGCTGGGGTGATTTTATGATTTTAGTAAGGACTCGAGTTTCCCGCTGGACCAAACGGATCGCTGGCAAAAGCCGTCGCCCGTTCGTCGGGCAAAAAATCGCATCCCTCAAGACGCCGCGTTCGGGAGCGCCGAAGCGGAGTTCGAAAAACTAGACGCCATTCATCACATTATTTGAGGACCCTTTTGCCACAGAGAGCACCGAGCTCGGACACAGAGCACACAGAGCCAAACACCCCGTCTTCCTCTGTGGCCTCGGTGTCTGCGCTCGGTGTCCTCTGTGACTCATGCCTTGGTCTGTTTCAGCCTGATTCATTCGGGCTACCTCCTGTTGTCGATCGGGCAATCCGGCCGATCCCACGGGATCGGCCTGCAACCTCCGCGACCTCGACACCGTTCTTCCCGACGTCCGGACGGAAATATAACGCCCAGCGACTTGGTCGCTCAAAACGCCTCACCGCTTTTATTTCAATTCATGACCCGGAAGTGGACATCAAAGTTCTCAACGCACGACTCAAAGCGCTTACGAAGTAGCCAAAACTCCGACGGGAACTGCCTCCCGAAAATTTCAGCCCACTCTCGCGAGTGGGCTTTTTTGCCCTTATCGCTAACGGCTTGGGAGAGCCGCATACGGCAAAAAATCGGCCGTCAACGAATGCCGTGACACTCGGCGGCACGGACGCATCGGATCTTGTCGGAGTCGACTGCGTCAGGGCCAACTCACGACGGCATTCCGGTCACGCGTGAATTCACCTCAGGCGACGGCTGACTCCGGCACAGGTCGCTGGAGCCAAGCTCGGGAATGAGGTGATGGGTCCCGCGCGCCGCGCGCACACGCACCGCCGGACCGGCAACGCCGCCGCAGAAAAACGCGCGGATGCGTATTCCCGCACATTTACCCGGTTTCTCACATCGGCCAGCGTGTCCTGCAGCGAAACGCCGATGATGACATCCCTTCTTTATCTTCAGCTCGAATGCGACCGCGCGGCCCGCGAGGTGTTGGCCATCCCCTCGTGGAAATGCGAACGCCGCAAGGTGACCGAGGCCATTAACCTCATGACGGGCGACTCGAGACGGTCCACTGAGGCATTGGCTTGGCTCATCATCGAGTCCGGCAAGCTCCCGATGTCGGATGAGCCGGCAAGAAAGCTCAACGAACTCGTGCGAGCTGACGCGGAGTTGCGCGCCGCCCGAAAACGACCTGAAGCGGTTCGCGAGCTGTTCCAAAGTATGTTCCCCGGACGAGTGCGCGAGACGCAGGAAACGAAGTAGAGACTTGGCCGTAGCTTCCCCGATGACCCACAAACAAATCGTCAAAGAATGCGTCGAAGATTTTCTCTCCATCGAGTGGGGGGAGGACAAAACGAAAATTCGCTTGGCAGTCCGTGAGGTCGTTACTGGCTCCGATCTCTCCAATACTTCCCTGGCGTTCCTGCTGGACGAGATTGGAAAGCTGCCGGCAAGCGGCGAGCCCGCTCGGATGCTGAACAATCTGGTCAGTGTGAGTGCTGCGGTATCTCCGCAGAGAAAACGCGCATACCGCACGGCGGTCTGGCCGCGCAAGGCGGCTTGACACCCAGTTCTGTCCCGGAGGAACCACCCTCGAAAACGCCTGAGTCTCCTGTTCGGTGACGGCGCTGATTAGTGCTTTTTGATCATTCGCTCGGAGGTTTCCAGCGTGCAGAGCGGTGGGCGCCAAGACTGCGCAATTTCGCAGCGTGGTAGCCAATAAACGTATGCCGCAAGACTTCGTCCCCCACCCCGAACTTTCTTCCCGATCACCGCACGGTGCTCCCATCCCCGGACGATCAGCGGCGGGAACTTCTCGATGGGGTACTTCCTCAGCCAAACCCGCAGAGTGCCCGGGGTGGGGGTCGAACCCACAAGACTTTCGTCGGTAGATTTTGAGTCTACTGCGTCTGCCAATTCCGCC
>JBDSSU010000522.1:0-10343 GCA_039928635.1 Opitutaceae bacterium
CACGCGAGACGCGCGCGCTCCCCGGACCACTGTGAACGTCAAGGTGCATCAGTTTCTGCGAATGCCCCGGAGCTTGCTCCGGGGATGTTTACTCGTGGCCTACCTCGATTGCGGCGGTACAAATTCAAACCCCGGACGGTTTACAGAAGCTAACGAAGAAAACGAAGGGGCCGGAGACCAAGGATTCTTTGTTCCCGTCGTTACCTTCTGTTCCAATTTCATGGCCCCGGCTTGAAGGCGGCGGCCCGGTCGTTGCGCGCATAAACGCGGACTCCATCGATGTCGGCCACCAAGGTATAGTGTGCACCCACCCAGTCGCGTAGCTGGGGGAATTGTTGATGGCCCAGCCCGCGATCATCGAAACGAAAATTCCCCGGACCGGCGGTATCGACGAACACGGGAGGACGGGAAGCTTGGAGATCTGCGAGGTACCGGCGGAGAAAATAGGGTTGTAGGGGCCCTGCCTTGAACTGCGACTCAGTGTGCGCCTGACGCGTTGCTTGGTGAAGCCCCGTCTCCACATAGAGGGAGGATCGCCAGCCCCAGAGGCCAAGGGCTTCGCCCCGCCTGCCCAGCGTGCGCACGAGGTCGCTCAGTTGACGATGGGCCTCGCTCGGCTCGCTGCTACGGAACGCAGGGGAGAACCGGTCTGGCCGGTTGCTGGCGCGCAAGGCGATTTGGGGCGCGGCAGCGCTCAGGAGGAAGAGCGCGAGGAGAACGTGAGCCCGTTTCATCTGCGCCCCATGGGTCGGCGCCACTCCGAGCGTGACGGCCAAGGCCGCCCCGGAGAGGAGCGCCAGGGGCGGGAGCATGAAGTTCAAGTAGTGGGGGTATTCCCGGTGTGGAGCGAGCGCACAGGCGGTTGCAATGACCAGTAATCCCAAAGCGGCCAAGGCGAGACGCCGGTGGGACCCCGAAGCGGTTTGCGCCAGCATCACACCGGGCAGAAGGCCAAGACCACTGCCGATGAAGAGAAGCGGGATAAATCCCTCGACTAAGCCGTAGCTCCAAAGTTGCGCCACGACTGGAGCGAGGGACTCCCGGCCCGCCTGAGCGTATGCCAGGTTGTTGAGGAAATAAGGAATGATCAGGTTTTCGGTTTCGCCCGTGAAAACGACGAGGCTGGAGACGGCCAGGGTGGGAAGCAGAGAAACGATCAGAAGCTGTGGGAGGCAGGATTTTCGACCGGCTCTGATTTCCTGGACGACGAGGAAAAGCCAGATCGCGGCCGCGATCGGGATGGCCTGCAATTTGGCAAACGGCACGGCCCCCAAAAGAAACGACGTGAGCCACAACCCCCGTCGTGAGGGCCGCCTGGATTGGCGGGCAACACCATAGGCTCCCCCCATCAGCAGAAAGTTCGGGACCAATTCGGTGGAGTAATGCGCGAGTTCCACGCTCGTGGTGAAAGATTCGAAAAGGATGAGAGGCAGAACGGCACTGCGCGCGACCACGCGGCTCGTTTTCAAAGCGAGCGTCTCCCCGACTGCCATAATTGCCCCCCAGATCAGCAGGACCGCGGTAATCCGCGTCATGGCAAACGGAATGAGGCCGGGCGCAAATACCGCGGGCAACAGCGCGTAGAAATTCAAGGGACCGGCTGTCGCTCCGTCCACCGACCGCCAGAAGACAGGATCATGGCGCAGGGTCATCGCTCCCGCCATCAACACACTCTCGTCCTGGTGAATCTCGTAGAGTTGGCAGATCAACGGCCAGCGAAACGTCAGCAAAATGCCCAGGATCAGCAGCCACCATTTCCAATCCACGCCACGCGGCGGACTGGGTTCCGCTCGCAATGCTTGAAACACCCCGGCGAATGCGCCGATGAGCAGGAGCCAGCCGAGCAACGAAGGCGCCGAGAGCGCCGCGAAGACAACGGCGGTCACGCGTGGGAGAGGGAGAACGGACTGGTCCCGCGATCGAACCCCTGAGCGCCTTCGGTATGGAAGGGATCCCGGCCCCGGGCCTGCTTATTGCAGCAAGGGATGACGATGGAAAGCTTCATGCAGGCAATCGAGGGGCACGCTACGTTGCCCTTCGCTGAACGGAAGCCGATTTTCCGGGCACTTTCGTTAGGAAGCGTTGATCGCGCGCGATCTTGCAGACCCGAAGCGCCGCTGGTCATCCTGCCTAAAAACTAATTCAGCTGAAAGTGACCATGAAACGACTTTTCACGGCTATCCCCAATGCAATCAAAGATCCGCACTTGGTAATTCCCAAACTGATTCACAAGTGCCTGCCACGCCGCTTCGCAGCAGCTTGGCGCAATCACCGAATTCTCGACGAGGACTTTGGGCAGCGCTCCACCTTCGATCGAGGAGAATGCCTCGACGGGGCCGGCCAAGAAACGCCGTGGTACACCTACCCGGCTATAGAGTATCTGCGGCAACTCGATTTTTCGAATCTTGCCGTCTTCGAGTTCGGGTCAGGCAACTCGACGATCTACTGGGCGAAGCGCTGCGAGCGACTGGCGTCTGTCGAGAACGATCAAGCGTGGTACGAAAAGATGAAGGGTAAACTGCCTGCAAAGGTATCGTACCGCTACGAACCTGACCCGGCGGCCTATGTCGCGACGTGTGGTTCATACGGGACGAAGTTCGATGTGATCGTGATCGACGGTCGGCACCGGTTCGAATGCGCGAAAGCCGCGCTCAGCTGCCTGAGGAGTACCGGTTTCATCATCCTGGATAATTCTGATTGGCACGAGCGTTCTTCGAAGCTCCTGCGCGACGCGGACCTGATCGAGGTTGATTTCTCTGGGTTCGGTCCTGTGAACGATTACACGTGGACAACCTCCTTTTACTTCACCCGTTCGGTGCAGTTGAAACCGGCCGGTGTTCGTCAGCCCATGCACGGTATTGGCGGGCAGTACTATCCCGAAGACTAAATCCGCGCCCGGTCGCCCCGAGATTTCCCGCTTTCCCGATTCGGATTGGGAAAAGCCCGCACGTGCTCCCACCGGCAGCTACCGATCACAGTTACTACACTAGACAGCGTGCCCGCCGTCGCGAAGGGAGTGTTTTGAGCTGCTTCGAAACGAAAGACTCCTTTGAAACTGTGAATCGCCGCCGACCGCTGATGCAGTCAGCTCAGTCTGTGTGTCGCATGGGGAGACCTAAGGAGACGCTCATTTAATTGCGGACAGATTGGAGAGCAGAGAGGAGGAGAGGCACGTGGGTTGCTCTGTGAGGGAGATGCTAGCGTTTTTCGGCGAAGGCGATGAGATGCAGCGGGCGGAGCCGCTGGGTCGCGACGACGCGCCAGTGCGTCTCGGCTAGGATCGCCTCGATCAGCGCGAGGTCGAACACATGGTGATGCAGGCAGCGGTTCTCCGGATTTCGCAGGGCGCGCTGGCGAAAATTTTCCGGCGATCCGGCGCGCCAGTCGCGGTGCAGGTCGTGCTTCGCCAGCACCTCCTCGACGTGCGAGAGATCGTTCTCTGCGGTGCCATCGGCGAAATCCTTTCGCAGATGTTCGAGCGTGGTGATCGCCCGGCGATGGTCGAACGTGCGCTGAGGGTCGGGCAGGATGAGCACCAGGTGGCCCTTTGGCTTCACCACGCGGCGCCACTCGCGCAGCGCGCGCAGGGGGTTCGCCAGGTGTTCGAGACAATGGGACGACAAAACAAAATCGTAGCCGCCGTCGGCGATGCCATTCAGGTCCGCCGCTTCGCGGATCCATTGCGTGCCGGGCGCGCGCCGCGGATCAAATTGGAATTTTCCGCCGTCCTGAAGACCCGCTTCCCAAGCCGTTCGCGTGGAAAAATTCACGTTATCGATCCGCCCGACCACCGGATAGATCGGCAATAATCCTTTCGCTGCAAACACACTGCTGGGGCCTCCAATTTCCAGACCGCAACGCTCGGTCACTGCCGAGATGACGGCCTGCTTCATGATTAGCCGCGGTGGCACTAACTTTAGGCCCACGGTTCGAACCAGCCAGGGCAGTCCCCCATGGCGCAGCCCGTGAACGACGCGGTGGGAGAAATGGGAGATCGTCATTCCGCGCAAAGGATTTGGTTAACACGGGCAGATGTGCCCCCGCTTCGCGAATCGAAAAACGAGGAGCGTCGTGGAATTTTTCTCCTGGACGACGTGCGAAACAAAGGTCGCGACCAGCGCGAAGTTTTTCGCACGACGGCGGGGTAGGAGAACCTTCGAACGCACCAATGGCCGAGCTGTTTCAGTCTGAAAAGCCGAAGTTGCGGGAAACGGGTCCCTGTCGGAAAGCGGCGGCACATGGCATCTTGACCGCAAAATTCGCCCAATCACCTTCGCGTTCAATGCAGCAATGGGACCGCCTTCTGGCGAAAACCGGATTCCGCCAAGCCGCGGCTAATTTCGGCTGGCTCTTTGTTGAGCGGGCAGGGCGCTTTCTGCTGGGCACAATTGTGGGCCTCGTGGTGGCGCGGTATTTGGGGCCGGCCCGGCTCGGTTCACTCAGCTACTGCATGGCGCTGGTTTCGCTCTTTTGTTATTTCCCGGCGCTCGGCCTCGATGCGGTTGTGAAACGCGAATTGTTGCTTACGCCGGATAGGACCGCTGAGTTGCTTGCGAGCAGTTTCGGGCTGCGCCTCGGTGTGGGGATTGTCTGCTACCTGGCCGTTCTGGTTTTCGCCTGGGCGGGCTGGGGCTTCACAGGTGAGGAATCGCGGATCTTTGCGATCCTCGGACTTATGCTGTTTCAACCGGCACTGTTTTTGCCCGACCTTTGGTTGCAGGCCCATTTACGGGCCAAGCTGGCAGTGACAGTTCAACTCGCGGCGCTGGCCCTAGCATCAGGGATACGAGTCTGGTTGATTGCCACCGACGCGACGATCACCGCCTTTGCGTGGGTGGTCGTGCTGGAGGTTGTGCTTGGCGGGATCGGACTTCTATGGAGCGCGCACCGCGCGGGCCTGCGATTTCCGCTAGCCGCTGCGCGGTGGAAAATGATGAAGAAGTTGGTCGGCGAAGCCTGGCCGCTGATCTTCGCCAGTCTCGCGATTTTCGTTTATATGAAGATCGACGAGGTTATGCTTCGCCATCTCGCGGGTGCCGAAGCGGTGGGCATGTATGCGGCCGCCGTCAGATTGAGTGAAATCTGGTACTTTCTCCCCATGGCGGCGGCGGTAAGTGTGCTGCCTGCCTTGCTCCGTGCGCGGGAACAGAACGCGTCGGCGTATCACACGCGCCTTCAGCGCTATTTTGATGGGAGTGCGGCGGTGGCTTACGCGCTTTCGGTGCCGGTCGCCCTTTTGGCTCCGTGGATCGTGCGGTTCGTTTACGGCGGCGAATTTGCCGCAGCGGGACCGATTCTCGCCGTCCATGTCTGGTCGAGCGTTTTTGTTTTTCTCGGAGTGGCCCGCGGTCAGTGGCTCCAAACTGAGGGCCTGCAGAAGTTTTATCTTGCGGCCACGAGTGCCGGAGCCGTGGCAAATGTGGCTTTGAATTTTGTTTTCATCCCCCGTTGGGGAGGTGTTGGCGCAGCATGGGCGACCGTCGTGTCCTATAGTTTGTCAGCTTGGATCGCTTCCTATTTTCACGCAGAGGTGAGGGTAATGGCTACGATGCAGACTCGAGCACTATTGATTCCTTTTCGCGGTTGGAGCTATTTCCGACGTTGATGATGTTGCGCGCTCGATTTCCAAATTCGTTGGTATATGCGCGTCGGGCGGCGTGCGAAGCCATCGGCGTTGGTCGCTACTCGTGGATGGCGCTAAACGATATTGACCGAAAGCTGGCGCGACACCTCAGGGGACGGCAGGGCGTATTCATTGAAGCCGGTGCGAATGACGGAGTGCTTCAGAGTAACACGTACTATTTTGAGAAACTCCGAGGATGGACCGGGCTGCTCGTCGAGCCCGCTACAGCACTTGCCGCTAGGTGCCGGAAGAACCGGCCGAAGGCAATTGTCGTGCAGGCCGCTCTCGTGGCTTCCGAACAACCCGGTGCCACGATTGAGCTTCACGTGGCCGGATTGATGTCAACCGTGACGGGGGCGATGGGCAGTGCGGCAGCGACGGCGAAGCACGTGGCGACTGGACTTGCGGTACAGGGTTTGAGCGAGACCAGTCGGGAACTTGTGCCTGCTCGGACGCTTTCAGCAATCATTGACGAGGTTGGGCTGCGCCTGCCAATCGACCTGCTCAGCCTTGACGTCGAAGGAGCGGAGCCAGTGGCTTTGGCTGGACTTGATCTGGACCGCCACGCGCCCCGTTTTCTTTGTGTCGAAGCCAGGGACCCTACCGCAATTGCGGCCCGGTTGGAGCCGCGTTACCGCATAATCGAGGTTCTGTACGACGGGGGTGTTTACCAGGACGTGTTGTACGCGCTTCGCTAAAATGGATCTTTTGATGAATTCGATGCCAGGAGGGTACCTGGTTGTGCGTGGACACTCTCGGTGGAGATTTCGAGGATGAGCGACACGTCTTCGACCATCCCTGTCGTCCTCTTCGCTTATGCGCGACCCGCGCACCTTGCGCGGGTGCTGGCCTGCCTCCGGGAAAATGGCGTGCCGCTGCTTCACGTGTTTGCCGACGGCGCCAAGGGTCAGGAGGATCAGGCCGCGGTGCGGGAAACACGTGCGCTTCTCCGATCCATCGATTGGTGTGAGGTACGGCTGGTTGAACGTGCGCAAAATCTAGGGCTTGGGCGAAATGTGCTGGCGGGCGTAACGGCCGTGGCGGCGCAGCATGACGCCTTCATCGTTTGGGAAGATGATCTCATCTGCGTGCCCGGGACATACGCTTGGATGACCGCGGCGCTGCAACACTACGCAAAAAACGAACGCGTAATGAGTGTCACGGGATGGACGCACCCCCGCATTATTCCTTCGGATGTTCGCGACGTTCCTTATTTTGATGGGCGCGCCGAGTGCTGGGTATGGGGTGGGTACGCGCGATCCTGGGAGGGAATGGAGCAAACCGCGCGGGAAAAAATTCTGGCGTGCGGCGCGCAGGGTCTGCCACCGGACGCATATGGCGCTGACCTACCTGAAATGGCCGAGGTGGAAATGAGCCGCAACATCTGGGCGGTGCGGTGGCTCTATCATCACATTCAGCATGGCGGCCTGTGTCTGCGTCCGCCGTGGAGCATGGTGGAACACATCGGTTTTGATGCCAGCGCCACCAACGCGGTGCAGGACATGGGTTGGGGGAATCCGCCCTTGCGCAACCCGCCGATGCGGACGCCCTGGCCCACCGTCACCGAGCATCCGGGTTGCCGCAGTCGCTGGCAGGCCGTGGAACGGCGCAGCGTGTTGCGACGCCTGCGACGCTGGTTGCGACGCAAGCTTGGAAAATGATGCACGGCGTTGATGCTCGCATCGCTGACTGATGAAGCGGGAGCTTAAAACAATCTTGCACGGCATGGTTCCGCCTGCGCTGGCGGCGCTGTATCGGCGCCGGGGAAATCATCGTTGGTTCCGCGGCCCCTATCAAAATTGGGCCGAGGCGGAACGGGCTTCGTCCAGTTATGCGGACCCGCGGATTCTCGAAAAGGTGTTGCGGGCCACTCTTGCGGTGAGAGAAGGAAAAGCGGCGTACGAACAGGATTCGGTGTTGTTCTCGGAGCCGGCGTGTGAGTTTCCGCTGCTGGCGGCGTTGCTGCATGTCGCGGCGCGGAACGAAGGCAGGCTGCGGGTGCTGGATTTCGGCGGATCTCTCGGAAGCACTTACTGGAGACATCGCGCCTGGCTGCCGGCGGGACCGCTACTTCGTTGGACCGTCGTCGAACAGGGGCATTTTGCCGAAGCGGGCAGCCGCCACCTGGAAAGCGACACCCTCCGATTTCAGTCCTCATTCGAGGAAGCGGTTGTCGCGGCCGATGCGGATGTTTTTGTCGCGTCCACGTCACTGCAATATTTGCGCTCGCCCCGCGAATTCATCGCCGGAGTCCTCCGGCAGCGATTCCCTTATTTACTGTTCCACAATCTGCCGCTCCGGGACGATCTGACGGATTGCATCATGGTGCAGGATGTTCCCCCGGAGATCTACCCCGCCAGTTATCCCGTCTGGTTTTTCAACCGGCTGAGCTTCCTGGAGCTGTTCGCCGACGGCTATGATCTTTTCGCCAGTTATCCGTCCACGGCGGTTTGGAACGTCAATGGGCGCGAGATGCCGAGCACCGGGCTGGTTTTCAAACGCAAGCAAAGCCCTGCCGTGCCCCCTTCATGAGTTTCATCGACGAGCTTTTCCTGGACCCCGAATTGCAGGCCGCTCCGCCGGTTTTGGTCGATGTCGGCGCCAGCGGTGGCACGCACGACTTATGGCAGCAGATTGCACGGCACTCGATTGGCGTCGGCTTCGAACCCGACCGCCGCGAGATCTCCGCTCTGGCGCCGGCGCAGCAAAATTTTCGCCGCTGGGTTTTCAGCGACCGCTTGGTGGTGGCCGATCAAGACGCCCGGGAAACGAAACTATATCTGACGCGCTCGCCATTTTGTTCGAGCACGTTGCTCCCGGACAGCTCCGCTTTGGCGAAATGGTCGTTCGCGGAATTGTTCGAGGTGGTGGACTCGCGCACGTGTCCAGCGACTACCCTCCAGAGCCTGCTGCAACAGCACGGGCTTGAGCATCTCGACTGGCTGAAATGCGATACCCAAGGCACCGACCTGAGGATCTTTCAAAGTTTGCCGCCGGCGCGGAGGTCGCGCGTGTTAGCGGTGGAGTTTGAGCCCGGGATCATCGATGCCTATCACGGAGAAGATAAGTTTTCAGATATTCTCGTCGCGATGCAATCTGAGCCCTATTGGCTCGCCAAACTGGAGGTCCACGGGGTTCCGCGCGGGTCGTCGGAGATGCTGGATCGACGGTTGGGCGTCACGTGGGGGCGGCAGTATCGTCGCTTGGGCCCCATCGGTCCTGGTTGGGTGAATGCGACTTACCTTCGTCGTTTTTCGCTCAAGGACGATCTGGGGCGGCGAGAATTTCTCCTAGGCTGGATCTTCGCATCTCTGTTCGGGCAACCGGCCGAAGCGCTGCAGGTCGCGGAAATCGGAAAACAAAAATTTGGCGACCCGCTATTCGACCGACTCGCGAAAGCATCCGTGAGGCAAATGCGACAATGTGTGCTTCGGCCTTGGTCGCGGTGGCCCGGTATTATTTGGGGGAAACTGACCGGCGGCTGACCGGCTCCGCCCAATGGTTTATTTTTGCACCTACTGTGATCAGGGGTACGCGGCCCGGTTGCTCTGTTTACATCAATCGCTCCAGGAAACGGGGGAGCCGTTTCGTCTGCTGGTGCTGTGCTTCGATTCCGCAATGGAAAAAGTGGTTGCAGCGGCGGGCCACGCTTCCCTCGTGGCGATTCCGCTCACTGAGGTGCTGGCTGCGGATCCTGCCTATGCCGCCGTGCGTGGCCAGCGCACCCGCGTGGAGTTTTATTTCACGGCGACCCCCGTATTCGTGCGACACTGCCTGGCCCGCGAGCTGGCGGCGGATCGGATGACCTATCTCGACGCGGATCTTTTTTTCTTCGGCCCAATCTCCGCGGTTTTTGCCGAACAAGGCGACGCTTCCGTTGCGATCGTACCCCACCGATTTCCGTCCCGACTCAAGCACCTCGAAAAAAATGGTATCTATAACGTCGCATGGGTTTCGTTTCGTCGGGATGCCAACGGCCTGGCTTGTCTCGCTTGGTGGCGCGAGCGCTGCCTCGAATGGTGTCATGATTTCGTCGATCGGGGACGCTATGCCGACCAGGGCTATCTCGACGAATTCCCGTGGCGATTTGCCGGAGTAAAGGTGCTGCACCATCCGGGGATCGATCTCGCGCCGTGGAATGTCGACGGCGCGGCGCTCACGCATCGCGAAGGCAAGCTGCAGGTCGATGGGCGACCGTTGATCTTTTATCATTTCCAAGGACTCCGCGAATTGCTGCGGGGTTGGTTTGATCCGGGGTTGCTGTTCTACTCATCCACGATGACGGCTGAGTTGCGGCATTTCGTTTATCAACCGTACCTCCAGAAATTGATGCTGTGGCAGGAGCGCTTGGAGCGTGATCATGGTATCGTTCCACGACGCGGGTATCACCGTCTAACCGCGGGAAATTCTTGGAGCGACCGATGGACCCGATTTGCGGCTCGATGGCTGTTGCCGGTGTATCGGCTCTTGCGGCGTCAGTTGGTCCACGCGAAAGCTCCCGCGGTTTTGGGAGGGGAGCCATGAAACCACCTTTGCTCACGCTCATCACGATTACAAAGGACGATTCGGCGGGCCTGGCGCGCACGCTCGCTTCGGCGCAGGCACTCCGGGGCGGGGGGGCCGAACACTTGGTGGTTGATGGCGCGGAAGGCGGATCGTCAGAAAAGCCGGAGAACGCAGGCGAGCTTGGGATACAAGTATTGTTGCGGTCGCCTCGAGG
>JBDSSU010000523.1:0-6657 GCA_039928635.1 Opitutaceae bacterium
AACATAGCCGCGGCCAACCAGCCCGACGCGTTCCACCATCAGCGCGTGGTCCACGAGGGCCATCGCGTCGTCGGGAGTCGGGCCGTCGAGCCGGCCGACCGCGATGACCTGGCCCCGGCGCGGATCGTTCGCGCGTTCGTTTTGGTAAAGCGGATTCGGGATGAAGGCGTTGATGTTATAGTTGGGCGCAGCGAGGAGGCTCAGCTCGGAATCCACCACCCCGGCATTGCTACGGAATTGCTGCTGCCGGGTCAGTGCGCCGTTCTCGGTGTAGAACGAAGGTTCATGGAAAATCCCCATCGGCACGCCACGGCAAATGACCAGTGCGGCCACCCGGTTTCCGTTAACCGCATATTTTTTCCGGCCGACCTCATCCACGCTTTCCATCACGAAGGCATCAATCAGCCGGCGCTCCACCAACTCGTCCCGCAACGGCTGCCAAATCTCAGCGACGAAGGCGGGCCAGGAAATCGTTTCCCCGAGCGACATTTTTGGGGCGATGATGTTTTCCTCCGGAACTCCCCTCGCCTTCGCGTAATGCCGCGCGATGCGCAACGAATCCGGATCCGCGGAATTGGCCAGAATGATGACCCGCCCCGCCGCATTCTCCGCGGCAAAAATGCGCGAAGCAAAAGCAGCCAGTACGAAGACCAGGGAAATCCGCCACCCGCGCCGTCTCTGCCCAAGCTCGGACCGCGGCATCGTCATTGCGTGAATCGAGGCCAACACCGTCAACGCGCCAGACGCCACCCACACCACGTCGCCAGGAGGCAGAGCGTCACAGATAACAGGATATTCGCCGCCGCCATCCCCCATTCCCCCTTTTGCATCAGCGCGAGGCTCTGCCAGCTAAACGAAGAAAAGGTGGTGAACCCGCCACAGATTCCCATCACCCAAAAACTATATCCGCCCAGATTTTCCTCGGTCAGCGGTGACAACCGCGCCACCAGCCAGCCGATGAGCAGCGACCCGGCGAGGTTGACGATAATGGTCGCCCAGGGAAGACGTCCGGCCGGGATCATCCAAGCCAGGGCCGCGCGCGCCACCGAACCAAGCGCCCCGCCGACCGCCACCCACGCGAGAGAAGTCACATTCACGCGATCGTTCCCCGGCTCAGGGCGTTGCGCCGGCCTTCGCCGCTGCACGAGCCGCCTGACGCTTGATTAATTCACCACGAAGAAAGGTATCCGCGGGGGCGTTGCGCCAAGCCGTTAGCCAAATCGCTCCCAGCATCGCACCACCCTTGAGCAGCTGTCCCTCGATGAAGGCACGTCCCTCCGGGGTCGGCGGCGCGGTCTCGATCCGGAATTTTCCGGCCTTATCCAGCGCATAGAGCGGTTCGACGAGTTTGTTCTGCTCGAGAAGATAATCCATGACCGCCACGAAGAAGGGATCGCGACCATCGGCGCGCGCCGAAAGTGCGAGCGGCTGCGCCGGGACGATGCGCGAGGTGAAGGTGGCGGTGGTGATGCCAGCCCTTCCGATGAAGCCTCCGTCGATCCAGGAATGGATTCCGCTCTGGGTGCCGTAACCGTTGGGATTCGCGCCGACCCAGCCATTGTGATGGATCGTCGTGTGCAGCGGCTGCGCGCAGTCACCCACGTAATGGCCCATCACGCCCATGACGTAGAGCACGCTGGCTTGCGCGTTCGCAATTTCGACCGGTGTACCCAGCTCTTCAAAAACCTTTAAGGCGGCGAAGGCGGATTTCAGTTTGGAGTGATACTCTGAGATCGCCCAGGGAGCGAAGCCCGGCCACTCGCGCGTGTGATCGGAATTTTTGGCCGGATCAAAAGGCGTGAAATTTTCCAGATGCGTGGCGCGCCCCGCGGCGAATTGCAGAATAAAGTCGTAGCGCAAGGCAGGGAGCTTCGCCAAGTCGAGGCCCGCAGCGGGGACCTGCTCGAGGTCGAAAAAATGGTCCGTCCAGCTCCCGCCTGACTGCCGCATGATGGGATCGGGTGCGTTGCGCCAGCGATCGGGTTCTCCGGCCAGAAATGCGACGCGTTCGGCATTGGCCGGTTCGCGGACGAAGGCGGGGAACTCGGCGGGAAGGGAGCGCAGGGCAATCTCGTTGACGATGCGGTGGCCCGCGTAGTCCCAGGCGTGAAGAGCGGCGGGCGTTCCGGCCAGGCAGGAGGCAAAAAGAAACAGCCGGCGAATCAGGCAGGAAGATTTCATCGGAGTTTTGACGGAGTTGCGGCCCGCGAGGTTCCTCCAGCGGGTTTCGCGCGCAGCGATTCGATCTTCGTGGTGTAATTTCGGATGCCGTTCGCGATCGCCTGGGCAATTTGCTGCCGGTAAGCGGGCGTTGCGACCAATCGTGCTTCCGTGTCGTTGGTAAGAAACACCGACTCGACGAGAACACCGGGGCAATTCAGTCCGCGCAGCACGCCCGCATGCATCGTCTTGATCCCGCGATCGGAAGTTTTCAGTTCGCCGCGTACTTCTTTTTGAATCGTGTGAGCGAGCAGCGAATTCCACGGGTCGAAACGATTGATGGGTGCCGCCTCAGGATCGGAATCGTCGCCCTGGCCGAACCCTGCCGAGGCATCCGAACGCTGGAAAGGGCGGGTAAAGGTGTACACTTCTGATCCGCTGGTTTTCGCATCTCGGTCGGCGTTGAAATGGATGCTCACGAAGAGATCCGCCCCGGCGCGGTTGGCAGCTTGGGAACGGAGCCGGAGATCGGTGAGTTTAATGGGAGAAAGCCCCCGGTCGTCTTTCCGGGTGAGCACCACTTTGCAGTCCATCGTTTCGAGTAATTTCTTCACCCGCAGCGCCACGTCCAGCGTGAAGGTTTTCTCCTTCATCTTGAGCCGTAGATTGATCATGCCGTCGTCGGGATCACCGTGGCCGGCATCGATCACGATAATCCTTGGCACCCGAGGCTTCGGCTCGATCAGCCAGGGGGCCATAATGGGAGCAAGGCAGGCTTCGAAATCGACCTCGCTGAGGTAGAGTTTCCCCCGTCGCGTCACCACGGCATTCCCGAGAAATACGCGTAGCCCGTCCACCAAGAGTTCGCGCCCCTCGCCGATCACCAGACGGCTGTTTGCATCCTCGAAGACAAACTTGCGACCGTCGCGACCCGCTGGCTTCAGTCCCAAGAGCGCGACGGCGTCTTCCACCTCAAAATAATCCATCCCCTCGACCTTAATCGCGGCGAGCCGCACCGTCGGTTTAAGCTGGGCAGGCCGTGACGGCGCTACTCGGGGAGTGGATCCGGCAGCCCCCAGCTCACCGCACAGGGCCAACATCGCGAAGGCGGCCAGCGCAGCTAGGCGTAAAGCCGGCAAAACCATCTCGAAACCTCAGCCGCGAGCCGATGCGGTCGGCGGCGTCTCTTCGTCCTCATCCCCCTCGAGATCCGGGCCGTCGTCGATGGCCGGTTCGCTCTCGATGGGGTGGAATTTGGGCTTCCGCTTGTTCACCGGCAGCGGGGTCAGCATCACGTGAATGTTTCGCCCGATCAGTTTCGGATCGGCATCCGGATGTCCCATGCCGGCGAGATCGACGACGGCGCGTTTAATGAGATTAAAGCCGAGCTCGGTGTGCGCCATTTCGCGACCGCGAAACTTCAGGCGAAGTTTCACCTTGTTGCCATGGGCGAGAAATTCCTCGGCGTGCCGGAGCTTGGTCTCGAAATCATGCGGTTCGATGCGCGCGGTGAATTCGATTTCCTTGATCTTGCTCGCCGTGGATTTCACGTGAGAGGTCTTCTTCTGTTCCTCGTAGACGTACTTGCCGAAGTCCATGATGCGGCACACGGGAGGCGTCGCGTTCGGCGCGACCTCGACCAGATCGAGACCAACTTCGAGCGCGAGATTGACGGCTTTGGCTGTATCCAAAACGCCGAGCTGTTTCCCCTCGGGAGAAATTACGCGGACTTGCGGAACCTTGATGCGATGGTTGCGGCGAATTGCCGCGAAAGGGTCTACATTACGACGCTGATAAGAGCCAGAGCGGTTGCCGCCGCCGGCGGAAGGGAACGAAGTAGCCATCAAATAGTTTAGGTGTAGACGCGAAGTCGGGCGGGATATTTCGGGGGGATGCGGAGCGGGAGCAATCCCTAATTGGACCAGACCTTAAACACTGAAGCTCTCGCCGCAGGAGCAACTCGCCTTCGCGTTTGGATTCGAAAACTTGAAGCCTCCCGAAATCATCGCCGACGAATAATCCAAATGAGTGCCCTTCAAATAGAGGGCACTCTTGCTATCGACCAAGACCGGCACACCAGCGGTTTGCACGAGAATATCCCCCCGCTTGGGAGCCGGAACGAACTTCATCTTGTAGCTGAGCCCATTGCAGCCGCCCCCGGAGATCGCGACGCGGAGGTACTCCCCCTGCCCTTCCCGTACCACCAGGGCGCGCACTTTTTCGCCGGCGGCGGACGTGAGCTGCACCAAGTTTTCGTTGCCAGGGCGCACCCCTTCCGGGAGCGAGAGCGGAGACGTTGGCGGAGCAATGGTAGCGGTTTCGGACATGAACGAAGGGGGCACTATTGCGCGCTGCGGTGCTTTATCAAGCGCCGGGCCACGGTGACGGCATTGGCAAAGCTGGTTCCGCGGGCCGTCCCTTTGCCGGCGATTCCAAACGCGGTACCGTGATCCGGACTCGTCCGCACAAAGGGCAGCCCGAGAGTGACGTTCACCGCCTCGTCGAAATCGATCACCTTCAACGGCGCGAGCCCTTGGTCATGATAGAGCGCGACGACGACATCGAATTCTCCACGCAGCGCGCGGGCAAAAAGCGTGTCAGCCGGCTCGCACGCCGACACACCCCGGAACAGGACGCGAAGTTTTTCGAGCGCGGGATTGATCAAATCGATCTCCTCGCGGCCGAGCAGGCCCCCTTCACCGGCATGCGGATTGAGCCCGCAAACCCCGATTCGCGGCTGAAGAATTCCTTCCGCTTGCCCGAGTGCATGGGCGGCCGATACCGCGCGTAAAATAACGCTTGGATCCAGCAAACGCGCGACCTGTTGCAACGGAACATGCCACGTCGCCAACACCACGCGAAGTTTCCCTCCGCAAAACGCCATCACCGGCTCCCCTCCCCACCGCGCGGCAAAAAACTCGGTTTGTCCCGGGAAGGGGTAACCGATGCGCGCCAGACGCTCTTTGCTCACGGGCCCTGTGACCACGCCGGCGAACTCGTCGCTTTTGCAGCCGCTCGCTGCCCGCTCCATCGCCGCCCATGCCACGAGCGCTCCTTCGCCGTCGGGCACACCGGGCGTCGCGACAAAATGCTCCAAGCCCACCGGAAGTTTCCCCGCGGCCTCGGGCAGCCCGCTAAGCCAGTCAGCAGGGCCGATCACGACCACCTCGCTGGCTTCTTCCGGGTGGGTCGCCAGCCACGAGGCAATGATCTCGGGTCCGACTCCCGCCGGATCGCCGCAGGTGAAGGCGAGTTTAGTCCGCATCCGCCTGCTCCCCTGCGCTTCCGCGACGTGCCCGCGCGAAGCCTCTTTTTCCATGGGCGAAAAACTCGAGAAAGCTTTTCGCCTCCGGGGTAATAAACTTCCCCGACGACAGCGCGGCCGCGGCCAGAGCGCGAATATTCCCGGGCACCAGGTAAACCGCTTGGAATGCCGATTTCAGTTCTGCGATCGCGGCTCGGGTAAAACCGCGACGTTTCAGCCCCACTGCGTTGAAACCGATCACCTCGTCCCGCTCCGCCACCATGGTGAAATGCGGGATGTCCCGGGTGATCGACGCGTGCCCGGCCACCATGACCGATTGCCCGATGCGACAAAACTGATGCACCGCCGCCGCACCGCCGAGAAACGTGTGATCACCCACGGAGACATGCCCGCCCAGCAAAGCGGCGTTGGCGAAAACGACGTGGTTTCCCACCACGCAGTCATGCGCGACGTGGCTCGCTGCCATCATAAAACAATTCTCGCCCACGACCGTGAACGCTCCCGCGATGATCGACCGGTTGATCGTCACGTGCTCCCGGATCACGCTCCCGGCCCCAACCCGCACTCCGGAAATCGTGGGCCGGTCAAATTTCAAATACTGGGGATCGCCGCCGATCACCGCGAACGGATGGACCACCACGCGGTCGCCGATCTCCGTTCCGCGGCGGATGACCGCGTAAGCTTGAATCTCGCAATCGACGCCGAGCTGCGCTCCCGCCTCAACCACAGACGTTGGGTGAATCGTCGTTGGCATCGAATTTACGTTTTCGCCCGTCGCGCCGCTGACGCCGCGCGGTCTGGGAACATGTCGAGCTGCGCGTCTTTGAGCAGATCGTAGTTCTTCAAAATGCGCATCACCTGGAGCGTGTCGCTCTTGGTGTAGTTCTGGTTGATCTCAATTTTTTCCAGCAGGTCGAGCAACATGGCGCGAAACGAGATAATCGCGTCGACGCCGCGGGCTTTTAGCAATTCCACACTTTGCGAACGAAACGGCTCGGCCGTCGGGAGACTGGGCAACACGAGGATCTTAATCAGATCACCGCCGCCGTCTCCCGGCGTGACGGCGGGAAACAAGCGGGTCGCTTCCTTGACGACATTCTCCTCGAGAAATCGAAAGATTTCGGGAGAGCTTTTGAGCATGCCGGGCGAAAATACATTGGTGTGCCACGGCTTCACCGAGACAACCGCGCGTTGGATGAACGGCAGCTCATTCGAGAAAAGCAAAAACTCGG
>JBDSSU010000524.1:0-7455 GCA_039928635.1 Opitutaceae bacterium
AATACCATGAACACTAAAATCGTTCTCGCCTCTTTAATTGCTACGCTGAGCGGCTTCACCGGCCTCGCGACCACCGCGAAAGCTGGAACCGATCTCCGCATTAACCTGAACCTCGGTCTGCCCCGCCCTCCCATTGTGGTCATCCCCAATCGCGGAAATGATGCGCCCGGTTATGGCTACGATCGTGGTTACGATTCCCGGGATCGGCGCGACCACGGCCCGCGCGGATATTGGAAAGATGTTTCGGTGAAGACGTGGGTGCCGGCCCGCTGGGTCATCAGCCGCGATCGTCGTGGTCGCGAATTCCGGACGATGGAAAGAGGCTACTTCACCTATCGCACCGATCGCGTGTGGGTCAGCCACGATTACAACTCCGGCGGATACGGATCGGGCGGCTATGGATCGAATGGCTATGGCCGTCGGTGAGCGTTGTCCGTGAGGTACTGATTCTAAAATGAACTGTCGCGCCGCCCAACGCTTGTTGTCCGCTGAACGAGACAGCCCGCTCGGAACTCCCGAGCGGGCCGACCTCGAGGCCCACCTTGCCGGGTGCGGCGAGTGCCGCCGGGCTCGCGTCCTCGTCGCCGCGGCGGTCGACCGGTGGCGCAATTCCAGTGCCGCCATCGCCGTTCCCGATGCCGAGCGCGCCTGGCAGGACATTCGTCGCGAGATTCGCACGACGGCTCCCGGTGACGCGCGTGATCGCCGGACATTACCGCGCTGGACGCTCCCGCTCACCGCGGCGGCCGCTTTGGTTATTGCCGCGATTGCGGCTCCCCGATGGTTCGGTGATTCGACTCCCTCGATGGCGACTCACTTGGCGGTCGCTCGGGCCGATTTCGTCGAGACCCCGCAAAACACGTCTTCGATGGTCTACGTGGATGACAAGAGTGGCTGGCTCGTGGTGTGGGCGGTGACCGACAACGACAAACTTTGACCCGAGCGCTGCGCTGAACGGGTCGCTCGGTTGTCGTTTGGGTGAAGCATCTCCGCCGAGGTCTCCTCGCGGAGAACTTTTGTCCGCGAAATCCTGATTCCCGCGGAAAACATTTCCCGGATCCCACGCAGCGAGCATCTCGCCGGTGTTGTCGGTGTTTTCGGAAACCCCGTCAAAAGCCCGCGCTGCTGATAGGTGCGCACGGGATTTGAGTGGCACGGGCCTCTTGCCTGTGGGTTCGGAAAACGAGCAGACGCGCCACTTCGCCACGCGTGCTTTCTTCGCTTCGTTCGCCGCCTTTGTGGTTGGTGCCGCTCCGTGCCGCGCTGCCCGACCACACCATGTCCTCTCATCTTTGACGTGCGCTCTCGCCAGAGGATCTCGAACGCGCCAAGCAGGAGGACAACCGGAATTCCTGCGTTTCCCGACGCGAGCCCTCCGATCCCTGAGACTTTTCTTTGTTTACCCCGTCTCCTTGTCGATGCCCCAGACTAATCCATCAGTCACTTCGCTCCGTCGCATCGGAAACGCTGTCGTTTGGCTGATGGCTGGCGGTGTGTGCTGCCTCTTCGGCTGTACGTCCACCCCTTCAAATCGTGCGTCCACTTCCTCGGTTAGCACGAATCTGGAAGGGCGTGGTGTCCCTGGAGTCCGCTCTACTGCGGGACAGGCCATGGCGGAGCTGCCTGCGGGCGTTTCCCTCGATGGCGGCTTGGATGAATCGAACGCCGTGACCGTCGCGCTGTGGAACAATGCGGCATTCCAGGAGAATGTTGCCCGTCTCGGCCTAGCGCGGGCGGATCTCGCGCAAGCGGGGATGCTCGCGAACCCCACGCTTTCGATGCTTTTTCCGCTCGGACCCAAGCAACTGGAGTTTGCGGCGACTCTGCCACTCGAAGCGCTCTGGTTGCGGCCGAAACGCCAGGCGATCGCCGAGGTTGAAGCCGAGCGGGTCGCGCAAGGACTCGTGCAGACCGGGCTCGATTTGGTCCGGGACGTCAAAGCCGCCTTAAGCGATTACGCTCTGGCGGTGGATCGGGAAGCAATCGGGGTGAGAGCGCTGGAAGTTCGCGAGCAGCTTTCATCGATCGCCGCCTCACGTCTGAGATTGCGTGACATCAGCGAACTCGATGCCACCTCGGCACAGGTCGAAAGGGAACGGGCCCGGGATGATGCGCGGCGCTTTACCCAGGAAAGAGCGATCCTCAGAGAGCGTCTGGCAGCCCTGCTCGGATGGCCACTCGACGAGCGGGTGGCGATTTCGGTCGGCCGGGTGCCCGTTGGCCTGCCGCCACTCGCGATGCTGGAAACCAAGGCGCTCGCAGCGCGACCGGATCTGCGCGCTTCGGAGCTGGCGCTGGAGGCTGCCGGCAAACGCGCGGGGCTCGCGCAAGCAGAGGTGTTCACCTTGTCCGGGATCATCGACGCGAATGCGAAAGGCTCGGAAGGTTTTGAAATGGGGCCGGGCGTGAGCCTGCCGATTCCGATTTTCAATCAGAACCAGCCGGCAAAAATGCGCGCCCAGGCGGAGCTGGAGCGGGCGCGGTGGAATTACTGGGGTGTTCGCCAGCGCATCGCGGCGGAAGTCCGCGAGTCGCGGCTTAAAGTAGAAGCGGCAAGCGGCGCATTGACCTTGTACGAGCAACGCGTGCTCCCACCGATGGAGGAACTCGGCCGAGTCACGCGGTCCGCTTTCGAACTCGGGGAAATCTCGCCTCAGCTCGTACAGGAAAACGCGCGTCAAATGCTGCTCGTCCAGCTGCGCCGGGCGGAACTGCTCGCTGAGCTTCGTCGCGCTTGGGCGGAGTTGGAACGCAGCGTGGGTGTCTCGGCGAAATATTTTATCAACGATCATTCCAACTCCCCATGAAAGTTTTCCCATTCCTCCTTGCGGTCGCCGCCGCCCTCGCGGTGAGCGCATGCAAACCCGCCAAGACCGAAGCCGCCAAAGCAACTCCGGCGGTTCAGATCAGCAAGAAGGTGGGCGAATCCGAACTCGCGATCGTCACGCTCACCCCTGAAGCGGAGAAACGCCTCGGCATCCAAACAGCGACGGCTGAGCGTAAAAAAACCGGGTTGGCCCGCACCTACGGTGGCGAGTTGATCTTACCTCTGGGCCAGTCGCCGGCCAGCCCGGCGGCCAAGGCTGATGGCAAGTCGATCTACTCGTTGCTGCCGTCGATGACCGCGGCCGAGTTGATGCGCGCGGCCGAGTTGCAGATCGACGCGGATGGCCAGATCGCCTCCGCGAAGGCGCAGCTGGAAGGGGCGCAGTCGGTGCTCAAACGCGCCGATGAGCTGCTGACGAGCAAGGCGGGCAGCGGCCGGACGGTTGATGAAGCGCGGCTGCAGGTGCGGCTCGCGGAAGTGGCGCTGCAGACGGCGCAGGAAAAACGGGCTTTGCTCGGGACGGCGATTTTCACGGCCGCGGCCAGCAATAGATTATGGGTTCGGGTGCCCGTGTATGTTGGCGAGATCAATTCGATCAAGGCCGGCCAGCCCGCCCGGGTGCGCCCATTCGGCGGTGACCGAAATGCCGCACTGACGGCGACTCCAGTCGTCGTGCCCTACTCAGCGACCACCAATCCGCTGATCTCGGATTTGTTTTATGAAATGACCGGGGACGCAGGAGGGATTCGGCCCGGGACAAAAGTTGAGGTGTCGCTCGCGCTACAAGGCGAAGAGGAGAGCCTCGTCGTACCGGCGGCGGCGATTCTCTACGATTTCCACGGGAACACCTGGGTCTATGAAGCCCTGGCCGATCACGCCTATCGGCGAGTGCGGGTGGAGGTGCTTCGGACCGCCGGTTCAGACGCAATTCTCGCCCGGGGGCCCAAGCCGGGAACGCAGATCGTCACCGACGGATCGGCGGAGCTTTTTGGGACGGAATTCGGGGCCGGCAAATAACGCGTTCCCCCATGATGACCTGGTTGATCGCCACCTCCCTGCGCCTGCGCATCGTCGTGATCGCGCTGGCCGTACTTGTAATCGTTTTTGGCGTGCGCAAGGCCCAGCATGCCGCCTTCGACGTATTTCCTGAATTCGCTCCCCCGCTGGTCGAGATTCAAACCGAAGCGCCCGGACTCTCCACCGAGGAGGTCGAAGCGTTCATCACCGTCCCGATCGAAAACGCGCTGAACGGTTCCCCTTGGTTGAAAACCCTGCGGAGCAAATCGGTCCTCGGGCTTTCCTCCGTCGTGCTGATCTTCGCACCTGGGACCGATTTGCTCCGCGCCCGGCAGATCGTGCAGGAGCGCCTGACCGTCGAGGCCGCGCGCCTCCCGACCGTAGCCCGGCCACCGGTGATTCTTTCACCTCTGTCTTCGACGAGCCGCGCGCTGAAGATCGGGATGAGTTCGAAGAAATATTCGCAGATGGAGATGACCGACGTCGCGAAATGGACAATCCGCCCGCGCCTGATGGCGATCCAAGGCGTGGCCAATGTCGCAATGTGGGGCCAGCGCGACCGCCAGCTTCAGGTGGTCGTGGATCCGGTGCGGCTGCGCGCCAACGAAATCACGCTCGATGCCGTGGTTCGCGCCGCGGGCGAGGCGGTGGTGGTCAGCGGCGGCGGGTTTGTCGACTCACCCAATCAACGGCTGGCGATTCGGCACCTCTCGCCGGTGCAAACGCCGGAAGATCTCGCCCGCACGGTGCTCGAGTTCCGTCAGGGCGCGCCGATTCGCATCGGCGATGTCGCGGAGGTTCGCATCGGCCATTCCCCGGCGATCGGCGACGCCGTGATCAACGACGAGCCGGGCTTGCTGCTCATCGTCGAGAAACAGCCTTGGGGAAACACCCTCGACGTCACCCGCCAAGTCGAGGCGGCGCTCGCGGCGTTGCGGCCGGGTCTCAAGGACATCGAGCTTGATTCGACGATTTTCCGCCCGGCGACCTTCATCGAACGGTCGCTCGAAAATCTTCAGCACGCCTTGCTGCTCGGCTGCGGTCTCGTCGTCGCTGTGCTGATCCTGTTTTTCTTCGAGTGGCGCGCGGCGTTGATCAGCCTCGTCACGATTCCCCTGTCGCTGCTCGCGGCGGGACTGGTGCTGATGTCGATGGGAGCGACGATCAACACGATGGTGCTCGCCGGTCTGGTGATCGCGGTGGGCGTGGTGGTGGACGACGCAGTCATCGATGTGGAAAACATCGTCCGTCGTTTGCGGGTGAACCGTGAAAAAGGTTCTCCGCTTTCCCCATTTCAAGTCGTGCTGGCGGCCTCCCTGGAGGTGCGGACCGCGGTGGTGCTCGCCAGTCTGATTGTGGCGATCGTTTTCATTCCCGTATTTTTTCTCCCCGGGCTGGCGGGTGCCTTTTTCCGGCCGCTCGCTCTCGCCTACGTGTTGGCGATTATGGCTTCCATGGTCGTGGCGCTCACGCTCACGCCCGCGCTGGCGTTGATGCTGCTGCCGAAAGCCGCCGAGCATCGGCGGTCTCCGGTCTCGGAGCGGCTGCAAAGTTCATATGCGGCCTGGCTGCCCCGCATCGCGCAACGTCCCAAGCTGGCCCTCGTGATTCTAATCCTGACCTTGGTCGGAACGGGTGCGGCGCTGCCCTTTCTCGGTGAGGAGTTTCTTCCGAACTTTCAGGAGACGGATTTTCTCATGCACTGGGTGGGAAAACCGGGCACGTCGCTCGACGAGATGCGACGCATCACCACGCGAGCGAGCAAGGAGCTGCGCACCATCCCCGGAGTGAGAAATTTCGGTTCGCACATCGGCCGGGCCGAGGTGGCCGACGAAGTTTACGGGCCGAATTTCACCGAACTTTGGATCAGCATCGAACCCGACGTCGACTACCCATCCACCGTGCGAAAAATTCAGGAGGTGGTGGACGGCTATCCTGGACTTTACCGCGACCTGTTAACCTACCTGAAGGAGCGCATCAAAGAAGTCCTCACGGGGGCGAGTGCGACGATCGTGGTGCGGGTATTTGGACCGGACCTCGATGTTTTACGGGCTAAAGCGAACGAGATTGCCGGGGTGATGGGAAAGGTGCCGGGGGTGGCAAATTTGAAAGTGGAGACGCAAGTGCTGGTTCCCCAGATCACCGTGCGCCTGAAGCCGGAAGCGGCGGCGCGTTTCGGGCTGACGGCGGGTCAGGTACGCCGCGCGGCCACCACGCTGATGCAGGGGAAAATCGTCGGGGACATCTATTATGACCAAAAATCGTTTGCGGTGACCGTTTGGGGGAGCGATGCCGCCCGCGCCGATTTGCACGCCTTGCGCGAGCTGCTGATCGATACCCCCGCGGGCGTAGCCGTGCCCCTGCGCGACGTGGCGGAAATTGCCGTGGATCCAGCACCGAATGAGATTAAGCACGAAAACGCGTCGCGGCGGATCGACATTATTTGCGACGCGAACGGACGGGACTTGGGCAGTGTCGCCCGGGAGATCCAAAGCAAGGTGAGCGCGCTGTCATTCGACGCGGGTTATCACCCCGAATTTCTCGGGGAATATGCCGCCCGCCAGGAATCGCAGCGGCAGCTACTGCTGCTCTCCGGCTTCGCGCTGCTGGGAATCGTGATTCTGTTGCACGCGGAGTTCGGATCCTGGCGACTGACCTGGCTGATTTTTCTCACGCTCCCCTTCGCCCTCATCGGGGGCGTGATCGGAGCGTTCATCATCGGCGGCGTGCTTTCGCTGGGGTCTCTCGTTGGATTCGTCACCGTTCTCGGAATCGCCGCGCGCAACGGCATCATGTTGCTCAGCCATTATCAGCATCTCGAGGAAAAGGAGGGGGAGCAGTTTGGCCTTTCGCTGATTGTTCGTGGCGCGAAGGAACGCCTTGCGCCGATCCTGATGACGGCACTGTGCGCCGGGCTTGGCCTCGTGCCGCTCATCATGGGTGGCAACAAACCGGGACACGAGATCGAGTATCCCATGGCCGTTGTGATTCTCGGTGGATTAATCACCTCGACGCTTTTGAACCTTGTGCTGATGCCCGCGCTTTATTTCCGCTATGGTCGCCGCGGACGAGAGGGGCAGCATGTGATTTCGACGCCGCCGTCTCCGCTCAGCTCTTAAAGTAAAATACTCGCGCGGCTGGCGTTCGGTATAGCTTCCTTGATGGCGACTCCCTTGGCGGTTGCTCGGGCGGATTTCGTCGAGACGCCGCAAAACACGTCTTCGATAGTCTACGGGGATGACAAGAGTGTTTGGCTCGTGGTGTGGGCGGTGACCGACAACGACAAACTTTGACCCGAGCGCTGCGCTGAACGGATCGCTTGGTCACCGTCGGGTGAAGCGTCTCCGCCGAGGTCTCCTCGCGGAGAACTTTGTCCGCGAAATCCTGATTCACGCGGAAAACAATTCCCGGATCACACGCATCGAGGCCTCAAAGCCCGCGCTGCTGATAGATGGCGCACGGGATTTGAGTGCCACGGGCCTCTGGCCCGTGGGTTCGGAAAAGGAGCGGCCCCTTCCACCGAGCGTCGCTGGCGGAGGAAGCCTACCAGCGGATTAAAAAATCCTGCAGCCCGAGGCTTAATCACGAGCTGTTTGGCGGACTGGCGATGA